>JAHFJQ010000005.1 GCA_023245755.1 archaeon
ATCATCTAATGCAGTATCAAGAATAGCTAAGCCCAGTTTTTTTCCAAGTTCATAATCCTCTTCTCCACAACTCGGAGCTATATGAACAATTCCCGTTCCATCTTTTTCTCCAACATCAGCCCAAGGGATGACTTTGTGAATCAATCCTTTCTGTACCTCAAAGTCAGGATAGAAAGATTCGTATTCCCATCCAAGCATATCCTTTCCAAGAATTTTTTTCAAAACAGTAACATCTTTTTTTAATTTAGAAACTAAAGCTTCTGCAATATAATACACATCATCACCTTTCTTTGCAGCAACATAAGTAACATCAGGGTTCACTGCAGCAGCAACATTACTAGAAAGTGTCCACTCTGTTGTCGTCCAAAGAAGGAGATATTCATTGGTTTTTCCAACGAGTTTTGCTTTAACATATACAGAAGGATGAACTAATTCAGCATACCCATCATCACTCATCTCATGCTTGGAAGAACTCGTTCCACAACGAATGCACCAAGGCAAGCTCCGTTTTCCTTTATACAATAAACCTTCTTTATGACATTTTTGTAAAAAGAACCAAATAGCTTCAATATTACTATCAGCCATCGTAAAATAATCATTTCCCCAATCCATCCACTGGCCTAATTGCTTTGACTGTTCTGTTTGCACCCCAGAATATTTATCCACACGTGCACGACAAGCCTGAGAAAATTTGTCTAGTCCAAAATGTTCAATATCTTTTTTGGAATTAAAACCAAGAGTTTTCTCTGTTTCTACTTCAAGCCATAATCCTTGACAATCAAATCCATTTTGATATCGTTCATCTTCTCCCTTCATTGCATGGTATCTTTGGTAAAGATCTTTGAGTGTTCTCCCCCAGGCATGATGTACACCCATAGGATTATTTGCAGTAATGGGACCATCAACAAAAGAAAAAGCGTTTTTTCCAGAATTTTTCTTTCGTAATTTTTCAAAAATGCCATTCTTTTCCCAATACGAAAGAATTTCCTTCTCTATTGCATACGTACCCGTGCTTTCCATAGAGAAAAAAAACTAAATAGAATTTAAATAACTTTGTATGAAAAATATTTAACGAACAAGACCTGCAAGACGTGCATATGGTTGAAAAGCATAGTCTCCAGTTCTATCAACTAGTGGCCTTCCCATCCTATAAGCAATATCAACTCCAAAACGGTTTGCAACATTGTCAAAAACCAACTCTCGTATGCGTGCATCAGAAAAACCTTCTCTTCGTAGATATTCTAAAAAGAAAGGCCAAGATGCAAGACCTGGGATACCTGACATCCAAGGACTACCCACCTTTTCTTCATAAAGATGAGGAGCATGATCTGTTTCTATCCAATCAATCTCTCCTCTTTTTAACAAACCAACAAGTCCCGCACGTGATTCTGCTGCTCGTAAAGGAGGATTCATCTTCCAAAGAATACCATTTTCTCCATCCATTTGTGTCCAATCAAAAAGAAGATGATGCGGACAGACACTACAGGATATGTCTACCTTATGTTTTCGTGCCTCGGTAATAATCTCTACAGCCTTAGGTGAAGAAATATGAGGAATATGTAATTTCCCTTTATAACCCATCAGCTGACTAAGTTGAATTTGATCTTGAACAGAAGCAATTTCAGCTGCCTCCGGTCGTGCAAGGCAATGACTGAATGGTTTATGTGCATCCCAAAGCTCAGGAAGAAAATGATCTTCTTTCTCTGCGTGCACAACAATCACTCCTTCATATCCCTCACTGGCAAGGGTCGCATATACTAAACCTTGTTCTTCACAAGTAGGAATAGCAAGATCTCCTACAGACTGTCCTGCATACATCTTAAGACCAACAACCTGAGGAGAAAGACGAGACAATGCAACAACCCCTTTAATTTGTTCAGGATGAGGAGTTACTCCAGCATAAAGACCATAAAAAACATCAGATACACCAGCTTCTTTTGCTAATGCGAGTCGAGCAAGAATAAGCTCTTTTGTGGTTAAAGCAGGATCTGTGTTCGGCATATCAAAAATTGCACTCACACCACTATCTCGTGCAACTTCTAAAGCATGCCTTACCGTTTCTTTCTTTCTCTGTGCAAAATCTCGACAATGGACATGCGCATCAATAATCATAAGGAAAAAGAAGAAAAACAAGATTAAAAACCTTTCCCAAAGCAATGATCCTCAAGTGGTAACAACAGAAAACTATTTAAAGAAACTAAGGCCCCAAAAGAAGAAGAAGAGGTGATCTGGATGAAACAAAATGGAAGAAATGATAGAAAAACCAATGCTCGTAATGCAAATCCGTCCAGAGTTCTCAATAGTCTACAAAGCTAACCCTAAACTCAAATTAAAAAGGGAACATCTCAAAACCAAAAGAGAGTTTACTGACTATTTAACAAAAACAACAAAAAATTGGAAAGAAGGAGAATACTTCTTGCGTTCTAACCTAGGTCCCTTCGCAGGTTTCCATGTAAAGAAAGGTGGAAAAGTGACTCTTTTCAAAGAAAATAAAAATAAAGTTCCTTATTTATGCTGGTCCCTTCTCGGAAATAAGTAAAAATGGATTTTCCTCCAGCACTTACCAAAAAAACTTCTATTCAGGCAGGATTATTTCTCAGTGCAGCAGCACTTGGAGAAGTGAGTAAATTTGATTTTGCAACACAATCAGAATTAGAAACAAATATGCATTATTATGGAACCGACCTTCTTTATCCATTCGGATTATACTTCTTCACAAGATATCTAGGTCTATCAAGAAAAGCTTCACTAATCACATGGGGAACGCTATCTACTCTTTCAGAAATAAGTGACCTCTTTGATGGAGGAGTTTACGACTATAAAGATTTTCTAGCATATGGTCTTGCTTTAACTGGAGCATATTTTATAGATAAAAGAGTAATAAAATGAACACTCTTGAAAAAGCAATAAACCTTGTAAGAATTAATCCTGCAGCTCTTGCTTCTGTATCTGTAGGAATTACTTATTACATACACGGTTTAAACAAAATCATAACAGAGCACATAGATCCAGGATCACTTGAGGCTTATCTCAATCCAGCAATATCTGGTCCATTTGTAGGTATGGGTACACTTTGGATCCTCAGTTTCCTAGACTATCAAGACATACGCAGAGGACTAAAAACGCACGGAATAACAAAGGAATATGTAGAACGTCACCTCGAGCATTATTGTAATAGACAAGCATGCAGAGCAGCTGCAATACGTGAAGGTGTAGAAGAAGAATTCAATGAAATCAACAAAAACTTTCCAAAAGAAAAAAAGCGCTTTGCATGGATTCCAGAACTCTGAAAATTCTTCCAAAAATTGACCACAACTCTTATAAACAACGTATATACCTTCTATACAACTCGTGAACAACGAGAATTAGGAGTTAAAGAAAAATGGATACATACAAAAAACCCGTAGAAATGGGAGACGAAATAGAAGTAACAATTGAAAGCACTGGTGCAAAAGGCGATGGTATTGCAAAAGTAAACAACTTTGTAGTAATCGTACCTGGTGCAAAAGAAGGGGAAAAGGTAAAAGTTAGAATTACCCGAGTTCTCAAGAAAATGGCTTTTGCTGAAATTGTCACTGGTGGAAGTAGTTCTAGTGCATCTTCTGACTCTGATGATGAGGAAGAAAGCTATGATGACGAAGAACAAAGTGACGACGAAGAAAATTAATTACTAAAAACTTATAAATCTCTTTCTTTTTTTATCTTTTTATGCAAGATTCTACTATATGGACTGAAAAATTTAGACCACAAAAATTTGAAGATATTAGAGGCCAAAAAAAAATTGTGGAACGTATTAAGTCCTTTGTTGAACAAAAGAACATGCCCCATATTATGCTTGCTGGCCCTGCTGGTGTAGGTAAATCAACAATAGCCTTAGTCATTGCAAAAGAACTCTTCAAAGAGTCCTGGAAACAAAACTGCCTTGAACTCAACGCATCAGATGAAAGAGGAATTGATGTTGTACGTAACACCATTAAAGAATTTGCAAAAACAAAATCAATGGGAGATGTACCATTTAAAATTATTTTCTTAGATGAGTGTGATTCTTTAACAAAAGAAGCACAACAAGCATTAAGAAGAACTATGGAAAATTATGTGATGACCACACGTTTTATCCTAAGCTGTAACTATTCCAGTAAAATCATTGACCCTATTCAAAGCAGATGCACTATTTTCCGTTTCAAACCTTTAACCGAACAAGACATAGAAGAGTACGTGAAAAAAATTGCAGAAAGTGAGAATCTAAAACTAGAAGAGAACACAATCAAGGCTCTTGTAGAGCTCAGTTCAGGAGACGTGCGAAAAATAACAAACATACTTCAAAGTTGTGCATCTATTGATAAAAATATTAGCGAAGAACTCCTTTACTCCTTAGTCTCAGCAGCAGAACCAAAGGAAATAAAGGATATTCTCACTCTTGCAATAAATCGTCAATTTATCAGGGCCCGTTCCTTATTGTTAGACACCATGCTTAAACATGGACTTTCAGGAATTGACATTCTTAAACAAATACAAAAAGAAACAGTAGAGTTTCAAGGCATAACTGATGAGAAACGTATCGAGCTTATAGATAAATGTGGAGAAATAGAATTTCGAATGGTAGAGGGCGCAGATGAATTTCTTCAATTAGAAGCTTTGCTTGCGAGCTATGCAAAATGACAACCCCCTGGGCAAAGAAATACGAACCAAAAAAAGTTTCTGAAATACTTGGGCAAGATGAAGCATTATTTAAACTCCGTGAAGCTATCAAACTCAAACGTCCTGTACTTGTATATGGCCCCACTGGTGTAGGAAAAACAAGCTCTGTTCATATCATAGGAAAAGAACTAGGCTTAGAAGTATTTGAAGTAAATGCCTCCGATGCAAGAAACAAAGAAAATATGGAATTAAAATTAGGTGCAGCCTTGCAACAACAAAGTCTTTTTGCAAAGGGAAAACTCATTCTTATTGATGACATTGATGCATTATCCGGAACAAAGGATCGAGGTGGTCTTCCAACAATAATTTCCCTTCTGGAAGGAAAAAAACACGCAGTCGCAATTACCTGTATGAATCCTTGGGAAGATAAATATAGCAAACTACGAAAACAATGTTTGCTTGTCCCCTTTCAAACATTAAAAAGAGAAGTTCTTCTAAAATTCTTAAAGGATATTTCTGATGCAGAAGGTATTGCCTGTGAAGAAAAAGATCTTGGAGAAATAATAAAACTCAGTAGAGGCGACCTTCGCGCAGCATTAACAGATCTACAAACTTATAGTATCACAAAAACCTTATCTGTAGAGGCAAAGAGTGAACGCGACCATGAAGAAGATATGCAATTTTGTTTAAGGAAGATTCTTAAAAGTAAAAAATGGGAAGAAACTGCAAATATTTTCGATAAAGTAGATGAAGATCTTAACGAATGTATGCTTTGGTTAGACGAAAATCTACCCAAGGAATATTCTTCGCAAGATCTTAAAAAAGCATATGAATACATTTCTAGAGCAGATGTCTTTAACGGAAGAATCAGACGTTGGCAGCACTGGCGATTTTTAGTATACATAAACATTCTTATCACAGCAGGAGTCGCAACTGCAAAAAAAGAAACAAACATTACCACAGTAGAATACACACGAACAACAAGGATATTAAAACTCTGGCAAGCAAACATGAAATATGCAAAGAAAAAATCAATTTCAGAAAAACTTGCCGAAAAAACACATACATCAACAAAAAGAGCACTAAAAGAAACCTTTCCCTATCTTAAAAAGATTATTATAGAGAATCCAAAATTAAGAGAAGAGTTAGAATTAGATGAAGAAGAGATTGCTTGGTTAGAAAAATAATTTAATACGCTTTCTTTAACTGCTCACGCAATTTTCGTAATTTAAGCATTTCCAGATCTTGTTGTATGTCAAATATAATCTGAGAAACGATTCCTTGTTGATACGAATCAAGTCTAGGATAAAAAGGTTGTAATTCTTCATAATAAATCTGTGCATAATCCACTTTTCCTTTTTCTATTGCGCTTCTACATTTCAGAAGAAGCTCTTGTGTTTTCTGCCAAGGATCTGGAGCAATGTCTACACGAACTTTTTCTTCTAAAGGAGCAGGAGGAAGAGAAGAGGGTTGTTTTTGAGGAAGAGAAAGAGCATCTTGCGGAAAGGATGGAAGATCTTGCTCAGGTACAGAAACAGTTTCACGCATAATGGGAAAAACTTTTCTTGATCCTAGATGGAAAAGGTTAAATTTCTTAAAGAGGCCATGTTGTGGAGTAACAAAATCACTAGGCTCTTGTTCCATTTCTTCTTCTAAAAACAGTGGAGGTAAAGGAATACTATCTACAGAAACACCTTTCAAAGTTTTCCTTTCAGAAAGAACATTTTTTTGTATCAGAGGAGGCACAGGAACATTCCTTATAACCGAAGTTTTTTTTATAGAAGTATTTTTTTCCGTGACCATCTCTTTAAAAAACAGAGAGAAAGGGAATATATAAAGGTTTTCTAGAAACACCCCTAGAGATCCAAACATTAATAAATGAAATGAAAATTTCCAAAGAGATGGAATCCAGATTTGAATACAGGGAAATGCTTCCAAGAGCTGTATGGGGCGGATTTATGAGAAGAGAGGGTGCAGAAACAGTCATTGAATATATGGGCTATATTGCTTCAAGAAATGGACAAGACGGACCACTTTATGTCTCTTCAGTTCTCTTTCCTGCAAGACCTTACTTATCCCATCCAGGAAGATCTGTAGAAGAAACTATGGGAAGAGCGTGTAGCCTTTCTGATTTGACCGCAACAGCATTCGAAAGACATTGTTTGGACTATCCTCGTGATGAACTGGAAGAACTGCGTAGCTTAGAGGGAGAATACAGAGAAACCTTGATAGAATCAACAAGAATAAAACTAGATAGAGAACTTGCAGAAAGGAAAGCAAGAAGAGAATAATTCTAAATCTAAAACAACAAAAACCTTAAGAATCCTCATATCCATCTAAAGCGTAATGGCTTTTAATATTCTCATAGGAAGAAACGAATCAGATAAAAAAAAGTTTGGTGAAGAAGGAACGATTCTCCTTGGAAAATCCTATGTAAAGATGGGAAGAGAAGTCTCTCTTTCTAATCCCATTTATTTAGATGTTATCAAAGCACATGTCGTTTTTGTCGTCGGCAAGAGAGGAGGAGGGAAGAGTTACTCCGCATCAGTGATAGCGGAAGGCATAGTCAATCTCCCAGACCACATTGCAAAAAACATTTCTGTAATTTTATTCGACACGATGGGCGTATTCTGGACAATGAAATACCCTAATGAAAAAGATGCAGATCTCCTAGAACAATGGGGACTTAAGCCAAAAGGATTAGAAAAAATTCAAGTCTTCACACCAATAGGTCAATTTGAAAGTGCAAAGGACAAAGGAATTCCCACCGACAAATCATTTGCTATTCAAGCTTCCGAACTCACTGGAGAAGATTGGCGCCTTGCATTCGAACTTCCAGGTTCACATCCTGTATCTATCCTCATCGAAAAAACATTAGGTGATTTTGCAGAACAAAAAAGAGACAACTACAATCTTGATGATATTATTGATGCATGTAAAGCTGATGTAAGTTTTACACAAGAAGTACGTAATGAAGCAGTAAACCGATTTAAGACTGCAAAACGTTGGGGACTATTCTCAGACCAAGGAACCAAAATCGATGTACTGGTAAAAGGCGGTTCCGTATCTGTTCTAGATTTATCTGCATATGCAACATCAGAAGGGGGCTGGGGAGTAAAAGCCCTTGTCGTAGGCCTCATTTGTAAAAGAGTCTTTATTGAAAGAATGATCTCTCGTCAATTAGAAGAAGTAGAAGCGATCAAAACAGGATATTCCTATTTTAAATTAGAAGAAGAAACAGACAACATTGAAAGAAAACCCTTAGTGTGGTTTATTGCAGATGAAGCACACGAACTCCTCCCAGCAGAAGGAAAGACTGCAGCAACAGACGCACTCGTAGCAATCCTAAGAGAAGGAAGACAACCAGGGCTTTCCTTACTTCTTATTACCCAACAACCAGGAAAAATTCATTCAGACGTACTCACACAATCAGACATAGTGCTTGCCCATAGAATCACAGCAAAAAGAGACGTTGATGCATTAAATTCCATGATGCAGTCCTACTTAGGAGATACTCTCACTGCATCACTCAACATCCTCCCTTCAGAATCTGGGGCTGCAATCATTCTTGATGACAACTCTGAGCGTTTATATCCTATCAGAGTTCGTCCAAAATTTTCTTGGCACGGTGGAGAAGCGCCTACAGCAATTAAGTATAAGAAATCAGATAATTTAGGGATTTAAGTAGTCTAAAGGATTGTAGCTATCATATAGTTCAACGAGAGCATGGCTATAATGAAATTGCAAATGTGCTGAAACAGGTTTTTTAAGAATAATTCTTTCTTTATCTAAAGACTCTACAACTTCTGAAAGTAAAAAAGGACTATTGTCCCACATAACCAGTCCACAAGGATAGACGAGTCTCCTCACATATTGTGTAGTCCAATCAAAATCAAAAGGTTCTCTAATACCAAGACCTAATCTCGGAAGAAAACGAGGAAAAATCCCATCATGTCTTTTTATATATTCCACAGTTTCAAAACCCCCTGTAACTACAAAATTATCTTCTGTCGTCATTCCAAGAAAAACTTCATGAAACTCTCTTCTATCAAATCGTATCCGATATCCTCTCCCACTTTCTTTATGCAAATAATAATAGGAACTATTTCCATCACCATAAGAAGAAAAGGTTCGAAACAGGGGAGTATAGACAAGACCATCTCTAAGTATAGGCTCAACCATAAAATGCAGATAAAAATAAGTATTTAAATGGCTATAGGTTTCTAAAAAACATGGGCTACGAGCGCAAAGATTACTATTTTGAGAAAGCAAAGAAAGAAGGCCTTCGTGCACGTTCTTCCTACAAACTCATAGAAATAGCAAAGAAATACCAGCTGATTAAAAAAAATGACAGTGTACTAGATATCGGTTGTGCACCAGGTTCTTGGTTACAAGTCGTAAAGAAAATGACAAAGGGCAGGATTGTGGGTGTAGATATCGTATCCATAAAACCCATTGAAGGAATAGAATTCATTCAAGGAAGTATCGAAGACAGTGAAGTACAAGAACAACTAAAAGAAAAATTTGACGTTGTCCTTTCTGATATTGCGCCTAAAACCACAGGAGTACGAGAAAGAGATCAAGTACTTTCCTATATTCTTTCTCAACAATCATTTATCATGGCAAAAAAACTCCTGAATACAAACGGAAACTTTGTCGTAAAAACATTCCAATCACAAGAAACAGAAGATCTAGTCAAAGAAATGAAGCCTTTTTTTACCTTTCTCAAACGTTACGTACCTGAATCAACAAGACAAGGATCAAAAGAAGTATATATTGTTGCAACAGGATTTAAAAAATAAAAAAACTATTTCATATAAGGAAGAGCTTTTTGTATTAAAGGAAGCACTGCATCAACTTCTTCTTTAAACATTCTTCCCAGTTTACTAAAACTAAACTCCCCGCTATTTTGGCTTCTATCTTCACGAGAGATCTGTAATTTTGCAGCCCCACCATTGTAAGACATAACACTTACGGTAATTCTTGTTGTTTCAAATGTGACCACTTCGCTAAATAATGCCTTATCCAAATTTTTGTCAAATGCCATACCTCCCAAAAATAAGAGACCCCTTATAATACTTTTGCTAGTTTTTTTTAGAAGAAAGAGAGAAAAAGTTTCTAAAAATAGTTTCTATATGTTCTTTTTTCACAAAGATCTCAGGATGGAATTGGACACCATACAGCAGTTTTGTAGGATGTTTCACAATTTCAACTCCATCAACAGAAGAAGCCAAACTATGTAAGAAAGAAGTTTTAGGAACAACCCAACGATGAGATTCATAGACTCTAAGAGGAGAAGGAAGAGAACGAAGAAGACTATCTTTAGTAGAAATTCGAATATCCAGAAGCCCCCTTTCTTTTTTTCTCATTCTTTGTAGGGGTTCACTATAAGCAGCATTGATTAATTCAAAGCCTAAACATATTCCAAGCAGTGGTTTTTTCGTTGTCTTTATCAGTTTAAGTTCTTGAGCATACTCTTTTTCATGATTCTTAACAGAAAGAGAAGAACCGCCAGAAAGGATGATCGCATCATAATCTACAGAAGAAACTCTATCCAAATGCCTAAAAGGAACAACAAGAGTATTTGGAATGTAAGCAAGGAGTTGTGGAAGAAATTTTGAATGATTATTCACAATAAGGACTCTCATGGAAAAACAGAAGCAGAACAGTTTTAAGAAGTTTCCGAAAAATTTTCAGAAATTCTGAAGGATTTTCAGTTTTTTCTCATAAAGCTTTTTTAAAACATTTTTCTTAGAAATACTTGTGCTACAGTCGCCTAATCTGGTAGGGAGGGAACCTTAAGGGAACCTTAAGGGACCCTTAGTCAACCAGAACTAAGGGTCAGAGACAGCTCTTGTCTCCCCAGAGACTTCTGGGTTCAAATCCCAGCTGCAGCGCATAAAAGATTTCAGGAATATAAAGTTTTTGAAAAAAGAAGCGGTGGTTGATGAGACCACCAAAGACACCTGACAAAAAAATCAGGGACGCACACTCGTAAAATAACAAAGCATAATCCCCTATAAAAGGATTTCGCTCAGCAAAGCTGGGGTGGCAGAAGCAGGTAAATGCACTTGGCTGATGACCAGGGGACGCACACTCGTGTGTCACACGGGTTCAAATGTGTTCTCACGGAAAGTCCCGTCCCCAGCGCTGAACGCGAACAACATAGCGACAGCTCTAGCAAAGGAGGAAAAATGAAACTAGAAACACAAATACAAAGGTACATACAAGAAAACAATTGGAACCTAAACTACCATGGAAACACTGCAAAAAATATCTTTGGCACAGAGTACACAGTAACTCTTGCCTGCACAGATACATATTTCGATCTTTCCAGTGTACGATACGGAACAAAAGAAATTACCCTAAAGGATGCATGTGACTTTCACAAAGATGCATTTGGAGCGCAAGAAGGAACAGAATATTTAGCCCAAACCCTTGCACATGAAATAAGCCACACCGAAACCTATGGTCTTACATCTCTACTTGCTATAGGTATTGTAGCCTTAGGAATAAAAAAAGCAATAGAACAAAAGCATCCCTCATATATCTTAAAAGGTGTAGTCGCAGCAACTGGAGCAAAGTTTTTCACCGATGAACTCCTTGCAAACCTAACAGCATATGTTGTGCACGGAGCTTCAACACAGCAAAACACAAACTGGGCACAAAGTTTGCTAGACCTACTTTAAACAGTAAAATCCACACAGACTCTATACTTTTTAGGTGCATATTGCCCACACTTAACAACAGAAAGAACTTTGAATATAGGGACCTTTGTACGAATAAGGTTAACAGGTTTTTCAGGCAGTTCTGTATCTGCGGCAAAGGTGTAGAAGTGTATCACTCCATTTTTTTTCAAATGCTTTAATGCAATAGATAAAAATTCCTCTGCAGCACTAGGATGAGGCATAATGATGCGATCAAACTTTTCAGGATAGGAAAACTCTTTGACATCTAAATTATATAAAACAATATGGGGAAATTTTTTGCAGTTTTCTAAGGCATAGCTATGAGCAACAGGATTTTTTTCTACTGCAAGAATAAAAGAAGCAGGACTATATTTTGCAAGAACTAAAGGATACGGTCCCACTCCAGAAAAAAATACCAAAACTTTCTCCCCACTTTCTACCATTTCTGCAATACGCATTCTCTCTGTACCCAAACGAGGAGTAAAATAACATTTTTCAACATCAAGTTTCATGCGAAGCCCATGCTCCATATACACAGTCTCCTTTCTTTTCTCACCAGCAAGGTAGTCAAGGTCTTGTGTACGAAACTCTCCATGATGAATGCCTTTCTTACGTAAAACAACCTTCACATTTGGTCGCTTTAAAAGTTTTTTTGCTTCAATTTCAGAAACATCTTCACCCACAATAACAATATCCCCAATGTGGTCATAAGAACCAAGATCAAGCTCTTCTTTTTTTGTGGGAAGAATTTTTTTGTCTACAAGTGTATAGCCTTTTACTTCTTTTATTACAGGAAAATAAATATAATCCCTTCCAGAAACAGGTGCATATCCCAAAGCAAAGAGTTTCTTTGCCATAAGCATTTCCTTCACTTTTTGTGCATCTTTCTTAGCTACTTTGATACATTGCATATAAGATAAAAGAGAAAAGAATACTTATTAAAGTTTTGGGAAAATGAAGACGAAAGGTTTATATGAATTCCAAACCTAAAAGAAAAGAATGAATGATTTCAATGTTGAATTTGGGCATATATACTCAGATCAAGAATTTGGAAAAGAACAGATCCAAAGTATTCAAAGGGCAAAGAAAGTTTTACAAGATTTAGAAAAGCGCAGAAAATCATTCACTACAGTAGTCTTAATCGATGAATATAGCCCAATAGTAAGCACTTTAGAAGAGACCCAGTTTCTAAAAGAAATGGGAAACAAAGACCTAAGGCCAGATTTCATTGCATATGAGTCAAATCTTACAGCAATTGCTGATAAAATAATAGAAAGTATACCAAAGATAAAATTAAAGACAGAATCAATAAAAGGAAAAAAAGTTTTAATATTAATCACAGATAAAAAGAGGATAGGACTAAAAGACAACCTAGGCAGACATACTTGTTCTATGCTAATTGCTGCTTGGATTTTGGCAAGGTTAGGTTTATTCGATATTCCTATCAAAAAATACGGAAAAAGTAGTTTTCCTGGAAAGAAATTAATAACGATTCTCCCAGAAAAGTACAGAGAAACAGAAAAGAAAGTGCTAGAGATTTTAGAGGTCACAAAATATAAAAAGGAAGTTAAAAAAGTGAGATATGAGTTCTTTTAATTTTTCTAAAACCACTTCTTCAAACTTTCCTTAGGCTTTACTACCGTAGTTTTAATCTTATCCAAAGTCTGATCTACTCGTTCTTCCGTAAAATCATGTCTATCCACAAGAATTTCCTTTATTTTTTCCACATCCATCTTTTGAGCATGTAAAACAACATCTTCTACAGGAATCTGCTTAAACGTTTCAAAAATTTCTTGCCAATCAAAATCTGTTTCCAAAGAAGCAAATACTTTTCCAAAGTCTTTCTCTTGGTGTAATAATTTCAATGCTTTCTTTGGTCCAATACCATGAATGCCCCCAGGGTTATAATCTGTTCCAATAAGAATCCCTAAAACAATAAGTTGATCCTGTGTTAATTGTAATTTCTCCAGAACATCTTTTAATTCAATAAGATACGGAGCAATGATCACATGTCTCCCACCAGTAATTTTTCTTTTTTGTGATAAGGTTAAGTTCAACACAAGCTTCGGTGCTCCAAACAGTAAAGAATCATAGTCTTGCGAAACAGAACCCCAAACCACTTTCTTCTTTGCCATATATGCACATTGTGCTTCTGCTTCAGAAGGTGCTTGTACGGTAGGAAGTCCCATTGCCTGCAAAAGCTCTTCTGCTTCAGAGAACATATCTCCAGTAATATACGAAAACTGTTTCGAATATTTTCCTGCACTTTCTTCATCCTCTTCAAGTAAAGCCTTTGTATATCGTTCTTGTGCTTTTTCTTTCTGTCCTCTTCGTATAGCCCGTGTTTTTTCTTTCAACGCAGGTGCTTGTCCATCAAACACAAACACAGGAGTAATTCCTTTCTGTAACAAGTTTGGAACTCGTGAAAATAATCCTACAAGGTGAGAGGTAATATGCCCATTACTATCCATCAAAGGAGTCCCATCAGCTTGTCGTATGGAACTCGTAAACTGAAAAAGAACATTAGAAGCATCCACAGAAAGACTTTTTCCAGAGAGTTCATCCCACTTCAAATCTCTTTTATCAACAAGTTCAGAAATTTTTACTCCCATAGAAAAAAGAAAGAAAAAAGGGTATTTATAGCTTACGCAAAAAATCTTCTTAAAATCTCTCGTACACGTTCTCCTCGCTCTTGCGTATTCGCAAAGACATAGACCTTCCCTATCTTCCCTTGTCTCTGATACAGCATGGGACTTTCATCTAAAGTACGAAAATATGCTCCAGCTTCTTGTGCAATAATCTGTGGCGCACAAAGATCCCATGTACTACAAAACTGTGGGCCATTATTCATATGTACATTGGCAATGCCTTCAGCAACCTTCATAATACGAAGTCCCTCACTTCCACTGGTAAATACTTTTTGGGTTCCAATATCATCAAATACTCCCTTCCATCGAAGGTCAATAGAGGTTTCTCTATCCACCACAACTCGAGACTCAGGTTTTGTTGAAGGTGACACAAGTAAACGAGTTGTATTATATCTATTTGCAATATATGCCCCTTGTCCCTTTATCCCGAAGTACGTTTCTCCTGTAGTAGGCTTATGCACAACGCCAAGCACTGCTTCTTGATCTAGAGCAAGTCCAATATGCACCGCAAACTGGTCACTTCGATTTACAAATCCACTCGTTCCATCTAAAGGGTCAACATACCATACCCTATCCAAAGCATCTTCAAGACTTTCTAAAGGAGGCATTTCTTCACTCACAATTCCATCTCCAGGAAAAGCTGCATGTAAACCCTTTACAAGAAGTTCATTTACTGCAACATCAGTTTCTGTAACGGGAGTGCCATCTCCTTTTTGTGTTCGTCTGCTTGCTGCAGCACCAAAATATCCCTCCATGATACGAATTCCTGCTTGTTGCGCCAAACGGCGTGCTACGTCTAACTCCTCATATAGTTGATAGCTTTTCATAGCTAGAAAGCACCGAAAGTAATAAATAGAAATAACTATTAATTCCTAATAATTAATGAAACTCAAAAGCCTAGGATTAACAGAGTACGAAGCAAAAATCTATGAAGAACTTCTAAGAGGGCAAAGGCTCTCTGGCAGAGAATTAGGAGAACGAACAAAAGTTCCACCTACAGCAGTCTATCCCACAGTAAAAACACTCGTAAAGAAAAACTTAATTCAAGAATTTTCTGGAGAAAGAAAAGAATTTGAAGCACTCCCACCAAAACTGGCTATCCCAGCATTTCTAGAGAAAAAAAAGAAAGAACTCCTACAAATCGAGCAAGAAACTCTCCAAGATATAGAACTTTTAAAACAAGAAAGAAGCTCTATCCCCCAAAAAGATATTCTCACACTTTCTCTGGGACAAAAGGCATCAGTAACAATTTATGAAAATGCAATTACAAACGCAAGGAAGTCTATTTACATTATGGGCTGGAGAATGCATAAGGTAAAAGACAAATACACATTTCTGCAGCATTTCAAACAGCCAATAAAAAGAAAAGTAGACGTACGCCTTATCCTCACAGGTGGACCAGAAAAAGAGTGGAACCTTATTGCCGCATACAAACGTGCGGGGATTAAAATAAAATATCTTCCTTTAGAAAAAGACAAATTCACATTATGTACAGTAGATGGAGAAGAATGTAAGATGACATTAAAGGATAAAACACTTCCCGAAAAATATAACATTCATGTACATGATACCTCCTTAGTTGCAGCAATGGAATCCTATTTTTTAGACTGCTGGAAGAAAGCGCAAGAAATAAAAAAGAGATAAAACGTAGATAAAAAAATGACAGAAAGACCCCAACATATTCTACAATCATTTCTCCAAAAGAATATAGTGAGATAATGACAAAGCAGCATTTATACATTGCTAGCTCGGATAAAATCATTAGAAAAATAATTGAAAAAGAAGTAAAAGAAAAACACGCAAAAGAAGTTGTGGAAATTGGGTGTGGACCTGGAAGAGTTCTAATTCAAACTTCGAAAATAAAAGAAATTAGTCTCTCAGCAGTTGATCACGACAAAACCTTTATCGATTATGCTAAAGAGATAGTCAAAGATCCCAAAGTGAAGTTTAGTACTTCAGATATTAAAGAATATAAACATCCACAAAAAGTAGACATATTCTATAGTCAAGGCATGCATCACCATATAGAAAGAGGGGAAGAAGTGAGACTTTACCTCAAAAACATATACACTCAACTTAAAGAAAAGGGTATCTACATTATCAGTGATGAGTTTCTCCCAAACTATAACGGAGAAGAAGAAAGAGCAATAAAAGCTACTGTATGGTATGCACATATTATCGCAAACGCACTAAAAGGAAATTTTCAATATTTGGCCCAGGAAGAAGCAAAAACATATTTAGATGATCTATTAGAAGGAGGAACAAAAAAAGCAGCTAAAACAGAAGAGGAAATTCAACAAGTTCTAAAAAAAGTAACAAAGATTAATAATACTGCAATGAAAGACATTCTAAAAGCTGAAGAATTAGCCAAAAGATTAATAGAAGAACTAAAACAAGAAAAAAAAGAGAAAGTAAAAGATCAAACATTAAAACTTTCAAGAGGCGACTATAAGATTTGTGATAAGGAATTAAGAAAAGAAGTAGAGGAAGTGGGATTCAAAGTTGATAAGATTATAAGAATCGGCCCCAAACAGGATATAGGCGCCATGGTGGTCTATGTTCTCAGGAAGTAATTTCCGAAAAGAACATCTAAAAGTTTATAAAACGCCCATTTCTAAAAGTACAAAGAGTGGTGATAAAACATATTTCTTTCAAGCATGGGTGGTGGTATTTTTACCGAGTACACGAACCAAAAACTGCAGAATTAACAACAAATTATCCATCCCTAAAAAAATATCTCTACGATATGTTTACAGATTGTCCACACGATTATTTCCATGTCGAGCCTCGTTCTTCAAAATTACGATTCAATTTAAGTAACCTCAAACTCAAACATATTGACAAGCATGAAGTCACTGAGCTTACAAAACAAGGCCATATACACAATGCAACACGATACCAATCAGCACATTCTAGAGTACAAATGTTCATGCTCGAAAATGACAAAAATACTCTTGCAATAGAAGTTCCTTTATGGTTACATGCAGAAGAGCTGCAAGGCTATGAAAAACTCTTTGGGACAAATAACCCCCTTACAGGTCATATTGATGCACTAAGAATAGAAGATGATAAAGTCTGGATCTGGGATTACAAACCCAATGCAAAGGCAGAGAAGTTTGCTTCAACCCAAGTATTCTTTTATGCATACATGCTTTCCAAGCGTACGGGTATTCCGCTAGATAATTTTCGTTGTGGCTATTTTGATGCAATAAACACCTATGTTTTCAACCCAAACTCCTGTAAACTCACCCATACAGAGCAGGAAACCTTGCAAGATCTCCAGAAAGGTTTTTAAGAGGAAAAGCCCTATAACCCAATATGCAGAAGCTAACACTCCTTTTTAGCGATACCGAACTTGGAGAAGGGAATGCAACAGATGATTTTGTAGAAGATGAGCTATTCCTAGATACACTCAAGAAAAATTTCCATTATGGAGAAAAATATCCTATAGATTTTATTTTTAATGGCGACACCTTTGATTTTCTTAAGGCACCATATAAAGGCAAATATCCACGCCATGTCACAGAAAACATCTCCTTATGGAAACTAAGCAGAATTTACAAAGCTCATACCTCTTTTTTTAAAACGTTAGGAGAATGTCTAAAAACAAATCCAAAATCAAGAATCATTCTTATTCATGGAAATCACGACTTTGATATTGAGTTTAAGCGTGTACAAAATCAAATTAAAGAATATATCACTAAAGATAAAGAAGAACAAAAGAGAATTCTTTTCCCAGGCTTTGAAATCACAGATGGGATTATTCACATAGAGCACGGCTCACAAATGGATATCTTCTTTGAAATGGACCCTGAAAAAATGGTGCACACTGCGCCAACAAAAGTCAGCCCTGAACCTTTCCTTATGACTCCTTGGGGATATAATGCAATCTATGACCATTACCTAACCATTAAAGAAGAATATCCTTTAGTAGAGCGCCTAAACCCAAGAGCAAGAACCATTGAATTACTCCCAATAAAACTAAAAAAGAAAGTAATCGTGGACGCATTTTGGTATATGGCCAAAAG
>JAHFJQ010000057.1 GCA_023245755.1 archaeon
GATGATCTCACGAGATTATATTGAATCTGTTATTGCAAAAAATGCACGAATGGATGGAAGAAAATTTGATGAATATAGACAGATCGAAATTGAATATGGAATTTCCTCTAAATCTGCAGAAGGTTCTGCACGAGTAAAAATTGGCGATACAGAAGTTGTTGCTGGTGTTAAAATGGAATTAGGTACACCTTTCCCAGATAAACCTGATGAAGGTTCTATTATGGTAAATGTTGAGCTCTTACCTTTGTCCTCACCACTCTTCGAATCTGGACCACCAAGTATTGATGCTATTGAGCTATCCCGTGTTACTGATAGAGGAATACGAGAAAGTAAGGCATTAGACTTTAAGAAACTCTGTGTAAAAGAAGGAGAAAAAGTCTGGCTGCTGTTTATTGATATTTATCCCATCAATGCAGGTGGAAACCTTTTTGATGCATGTGGACTTGCGGCTCTCGCAGCTATTAGAGATGCATCATTTCCAAAACTGGATGAGAATATGAAGATTGACTATGCACAAAAGACTAAAACAAAAGTGCCTTTGACAAAGCTTCCCATCTCTTGTACAGTATGGAGAGTAAACAATGAACTTCTTGTTGACCTTACCGTTGAAGAAGAACTCGCTTCTAACGCACGACTGAGCGTTGTCTTTACAGATGATGGCAAAATTTGTGCAATGCAAAAAGGCGGAGATTCTCCTTTTACCTCAGAAGAGATTAGTCACGTACTTGATATTGCAGAGAAGAAAACTCAAGAACTTAGGAGGCACTTCAAATGAAAGAAGAGTTTACAAAGTATGAACGAGCAAGAATTATCGGAGCACGAGCTTTGCAAATAGCAATGGGAGCTCCCATCTTACTTAAAATGAAGAAAGAAGATTTTGAGAGGATGAAGTACAACCCTATTAATATTGCAAGAAAAGAGTTTGAAGATGGAATTCTTCCTCTAAGTGTGAAAAGACCCTTGCCTGAAAAATCTAAAAAATAATCTTTTTATTTTTTCTTTATCTTTTGTATTTGTTTCTTCACATCTATAAGACTTTTTAATTGATCTAGGTGAGAAGGAAAGTTTGTTGTTGTTGCTCCCCAACTGTTAAAATAAGAGATATATCTGGGATCTTCTCGTAAAGAAGCTTTTTTTGTTTCATCTCCATATCCAAGAGTAATGATCACTTCTGGGTCCATATCATCAGGAATACCTAAAACTCTTTGTACTGCTTCATTATCAAAAGCCCCTACCCAACAAGAAGAAAGCCCTTTATTGTATGCAGCAAGCATAATCCCAAAACTTACTACTGCACAATTTTGTATGCTGTACATTTTTCCCAGCTTCCCATAATGGGTTTCTACATCTTTATGATCATTACATACAACAATGTATACTGGAGCCTCCAGCATCCATCCTTGTTCTAAAGCAGCATCTGCAATTTGCTGTCTCTTTGCTTGATCTGTAACAATAACAAAACGCCAATTTTGTAAGTTTCCGGAAGAAGGAGCAAAGCCAGCAAGATCGATAATCTCCCCAAGAAGATCTAAAGAAACTTCTTTTTCCTTGTACCTTCGTACTGCACGACGACCAAGGTAGACATTCTTAAATTCCATTCACTCTTTTTATAGCTAGAAAGTTTAAAAGGCTTACGCTGCGAGTTTTTTTGGAACAGCACCAGCTGCTACCAGTTCTGCAAGCTTTACAAGACTTGTACGTATCAATCCTTGCTGCTGTTCTAGTAATGGAGTTATTTGACCAGCAATAGTTTCTAATGGTTGTATGAGTGCGGTATGATCTACAACTAAGGAATTTGCTTGTCTATTTAATCCCAAAAGTTGTTGCATTCCTTGCTCTACCCTTTGCTGATTTTCCATAAGATGGGGAAGCTGAGGAAGAATAGGATCTTTTTTCATTGTTGCACGGCTATCGTCTAAGATTATTCGAATGGCCTTCACTCCTCTCCTTCTACTCTCTGCCAAATCTTGTAACTGCCTTGAAAGATCAATATCCCTTGCTTCTATATCTTGAATTTGGGTTTCAAATACTTTTATTTGTTCAGAAATTGCTGCAATGCTTGAATAATTAGGATCCATTTGACCATACTTTTCAATCTGGTCCTTTATTTCTAAAGAACGACGCTCTATGTCACGTTGTGCACGAAATACGGTCTTTAAATCCTCTGTAATCTTTCGAATATTCTTTCTATCTGCAGTATAACTATTTTCTAAATCTTTAAACAAAATTTGATCTTTATCTAAAAGATCTTCTTGTTCTCTAAGTAAAGCTTTTAGTGCTTCCACTTTTTCTGTATTCATATTTTGTGTGTTTCGTGCTTCAACGAGAATTCTCCCTACGTTTTGGTTTACCTCTTCTCCTTTTTGTGTCAGAGCATCTGCTTCACCTTCCTCTCCAGACTCCTTTCTTTCTCTTTCTGCTCCCGTTCTTTCTCTTGACCAACCGTCAACCCAATTATTCATTGCACGTTCAGAAAGAGCACCCATATTTTTTGTCCCCCAGCCAAAAATGGCTAAGATTGGAGTAATAAAAATTCTGTATATAATCCAAAGAACAAAGAGGCCTAGAAGAATAATGACAAAAGCTACTACTCCCCCTCCTAAAAAGTCTAAACCAAACACAGGAATGTTTAAATAAATCAAACTTATTAAGCTTTCCATGCAATACAAGACACTAGCTGAACTCTATGTTCAACTAGAAAAAACTTCTAAACGTCTTGAAAAAACATTTCTTCTTTCCCAATTTTTAAAACAATGTTCTGAAGAAAATCTTAAACAAGTTGTGTATCTTATTCAAGGAAGAGTTTTTGCACAGTCTGAAGATAAAAAGTTAGGAATGAGTTCTCAACTTCTTGTGAAAGTCATCGCACATGCAACTGGAGAAAATAAAGAAACTGTTGAAAGCATGTGGAAAAAAGAAGGAGATCTTGGGCTCACTGCAGAGAAACTGATTACAAAAAAGAAACAAAGCACCCTCTTTGGAAAAGCGCTTACTGTTTCAAAGGTTGTGGATAATATTAGTAAACTCACTGAAATGGAAGGAGATGGAACCGTTCAAAAAAAAGTTGCACTTATTGGAGAACTCCTGAGTAGTGCATCACCGCTAGAAGCTCGATATATTATACGTACTGTTTCTGAAGAGTTACGAGCGGGAGTAGGAGAGAGTGCCCTTCGAGATGCTCTAGTGTGGGCTTTCTATCCTAAAATTATTGGTATCTTTTACCAATGCGAAAAATGTAACACACTTAACCCTGCTGCAGAAAAATGTCTTGTATGTGGAGAAAAGATCGATGGGAAATTTTCTGAAGAAGTCAAGAAAAAATTCCCTAAGGAAGTTATTGTTCCTACAAGTGAAAAAGAGGGAAGAGAACTGTATAACTCCTATCTTGAAGAAGTGCAAAGTGCTTTTAATGTGAGTAATGACTTTGGGATACTTGCAGAACTTTTAAAGGAGAGCGGACCTCAAGGACTTAAGCATACTCTGCTTACTGTGGGAAAACCTATCAAAGCAATGTTGTATCCAAAAGTAAAAGATATTGCTGAAGGATTTGAAGTTGTAGGCACACCTGCAATGATAGAACCAAAACTGGATGGCTTCCGTGTGCAAATTCATAGAAATAAAGACACTGTTAAACTCTTTACGAGAAATCTAGAAGATGTTACCATCCAATTTCCTGATGTAGTTTCTACGGTGAAAACCCACGTCCACTCTAAAGACTTTATTTTGGATTCTGAAGTAGTAGGCATTGATCCAAAAACAAAACGGGTTGTTCCCTTTCAACATATTTCTCAAAGAATCAAAAGAAAATATGATATTGCGGAAATTGCAAAAAATATTCCTGTTGTTATTACTGTTTTTGATGTTATTGAACTTAATGGAGAAACCCTTCTTGAACTTCCTTTTGAAGAACGAAGAAAGCGATTGAAAGCAATTATCAAAAATGAAAAATATAAAATTGAAGTCATTGAACAACTTATTACCTCTGAGCAAGATAAAGCGGAAAAATATTACCAAGAATGTCTCATGAAAGGACATGAAGGAATTATGATGAAATCCATACAAGGAACATATACTCCTGGAAAAAGAGTAGGGCAAGGAGTCAAAGTGAAACCGGTTATGGAATCACTGGATCTTGTTATCGTTTCCGCAGAGTGGGGAGAAGGAAAGCGTGCACAATGGCTGAGTAGCTTTACTATTGCCTGCAGAGATAAAGATCAACTCAAAGAAATTGGAAAAGTGAGTACGGGCCTCAAAGAAAAAAGTGAAGAAGGAGTGAGCTTTGAAGAACTCACTAATGAACTGAAGAAAAATATTTTACAAGAAAAGGGAAGACAGGTTGTTGTGAAACCAAAAATTGTTGTTGAAGTACTTTTTGAAGAAATACAAGCATCTCCAAGTTATAGTTCTGGATATGCATTACGATTTCCACGTTTTGTACGATTACGAGATGATAAAGGGGTTCAAGATATTTCCACATTACAAGAGATTAAACATTTTTACCAAGAACAGAAGTGACACTTTTGTCGTCTGCAATATCAGTGAATTTTGAAAAATAGTGAAAAACAAGCGATACGTTTATATAGAAGATCAGATTATGTTAGTCTGTTACGATTGCCTATACGTAACAATATAAAAAGAGGGGATCCGAATCCCGGAGGGAATGCCACAATGATTGTTAAAGAAGAATTTTTAATCCAGTTGCGTCAACTTTTTAGTTTAAACCTTTATGAGGTGAAAATTTGGACTGCTCTGCTTTCTCGTGGAATATCTACTGCAGGAGAACTCTCCGAAATTGGAGATGTCCCAAGAAGTAGAACCTATGATGTTCTTGAAAGTTTAGAAAAAAAAGGATTTATTGTTATGAAATTAGGAAAACCACTCAACTATGTTGCAGTGGAACCACAAGAAGTTGTTGAACGTGCAAAAAAACTTGTGCATAGAGATGCAAAAGACCAAGTACGAAAATTAGAAGGACTTCGCGGTGGAGATCTTTTAGGAGAACTTGATTCTTTATATAAACAAGGAATTGAATTTGTTGAACCTTCAGATCTTTCTGGAGCACTGCGTGGAAGACACAATGTCTATACACATATGGAAAGCATCATTAAAAATGCAAAGAAAAGTGTTTTTATTATGACATCTTCTAAAGGACTTGTACGAAAAGCAGAAGCGCTTAAACCTACACTCCAAACACTTGCAAAAAAAGGTGTGGATATTCGTATTGCCGCTCCTATTGATAAAGAAAGTATGGCTACTGCTAAAGAACTAGGAGAGTTTGCAAAGGTGAGATCTGTAGAGAAACTGGATGCACGATTTTGCATTGTTGACGATACAGAAATTGTCTTTATGATTATGGATGATAAAGATGTACACCCAACCTATGATGTGGGTATCTGGGTAAACACCCCTTACTTTGCAACTGCATTAAGTAATTTGTATAATCTTGCATGGAAAAATATGAAAGATGCAAATGTTAGTGCAAAAGGCTTATAATTTTTTTATTTCTCTTATATAGGGATGCATCCTTTTGCTTCTCTGATCTATTATTTCTGAAGATAATTGTTTCTCCGTTGCTGCTGCTGTTCCTGGTCTAGAAGAAAATTTACTGGAGTTTAATACCTCCGGCTGGATTTCTTGAATTAAAGACAGAGTCATTTCAAAATCTTCTTCTGTTTCTAAGGGATAGCCTACAATAATATCTGTTGCTATGTGGATAGCAGGATGGTCTTTTCTCAAGGTCTTGATAATATCTTTAAACTCTTGTACTGTGTGCACTCTTTTCATATGCTTCAAAATTCTATCAGAACCAGATTGTACGGGCATATGAATAAACTTCATTATTTTAGGAGAATGATATACTTCGCTTAATGCAGGAAGAATTTTCTTGACATGCCATGGATTCATCATCCCTACACGAATACTAAAATCTCCTGGAATTTCTATGAGCTCTTTGAGAAGCTCGGGAAGTGTTGTTTGAATATCAAAACCGTAACAGCCGGTATCTTGGCTTGTCAAATATATTTTTGTACACCCCTCATGTACTGCCTCTTCTACTGCACGTTTTATGTCTCCTATTCTGTATGAAAGGAGATTACCCCTAGAGTGTTTTGTTGCACAATAGGTGCAATTATTCAAACATCCCTGACTAAGGGGAATAATACCAATTGTTTTCTTTATTCGCATTACAGGAATATCTAAACGGTTAGGTTCTTTTTCTTGCGAAAAAGTATCTTTAGAACTCTCCATGATTTCCGCAACTTTGCTTATGGAATTTGTATCAAAGACTGCCACAACATTTGGCGCAAAGGCACGAATATCAATTGTTTTTGTAAGACAGCCACCAACAATCACTTCTTTTTCTGCGCTCCATTTTCTTAGATAATGAAGTTCTTTTCCTTGTGTTTTATTCTTTACAGAGCAGGTATTCACAAGAATCTTGTCTGCTTCCTTCTCAGACTGAACCAGTTCGTGGCCTTCTTTTTTTAATAAAGCTGCCATTGCCTCTGAATCAGCTATATTTGCCTGGCAACCATAGGAACGAATAAAAACTTTCATCTTTTTTTGAGCTTTCTGAAAATTAAAAAAGCTTTCGTATGAGACTCTTTTTCCTACGTATTTTGTCAGAGAGATTTTTTCTTGCAATAGGGGCTTCTTTTGGCGTATATAGCCTTTTTTGCCGGATTTAGGCCTTTTAGCTTATACTTACATAGTACGTATTTTTTCCATATATTTATATATTATTACTTACATAGTACGTACTGCGTTTGTGGTAAGAAATAGGAAAAAACAAGAAAAGAGTAGCTATTCTGCTAGTCCACAAGCTCAGGATATTCTTCAACTTCTCAAAACTACATACAAAGTCTCTGATCAAGATCTTCTCAAATTGCTTCAGCAAGCGCAAGA
>JAHFJQ010000058.1 GCA_023245755.1 archaeon
GTATTGTGGGAACAGATGTTGCAACGGTGAAACTCAAAGAAGGAATGTTTGTTACTGTAGATGCACGTAAAGGAAAAGTCTATGAGGGAAATGTTTCTTTAGTTGTAGATAAAGAAGAGGAAAGAGTTGATATTGCTACAAAAATTAAGGTAAAAGTTATTCTTGATATGCCTCAACTCGCAGAGCATGCTGCAGCAACTGGTGCTGATGGTGTTGGACTGCTGCGAAGTGAATTCATTAATATGGAAAGCAGAGAACATCCTGTCTATATGATTCATTCTGGAAAAACTGAGGAGTTTGTTTCTCACTTAACAGATAATTTGAAAATTATTTGTAAAGCATTCAAGGGAAAACCTGTGTGGTACCGTACTTTAGATGCACGAACAGATGAGTTTCGTAATCTTAAAGGAGGAGAGACGGAACCAGAAGAAGATAATCCTATGATGGGCTGGAGAAGTATTCGAAGAAGCTTAGATCAACCCGAGTTGTTACGGGCTGAGTTTGAGGCAATTAAGCGTGTGCACAAAGCAGGTTATACGAATCTTGGGGTCATGCTTCCTCTTGTGACAGATCCAGGACAAGTACATCAAGCAAAAAAAATATTTAAAGAATCTACTGGGATGACTCCTTTGAAAGATATTGCTTTTGGAGTTATGGTAGAAACACCTGCTGCTGTGCAAATGATTGAAGAGATTTGCCAAGAAGGGATTTCCTTTGTTTCTTTGGGAACAAATGATCTTACACAGTTTACTTTAGCCTGTGATAGAAATTCTGGAAGGGTTGCAAAACTCTATGATGAGATGCACCCAGCTGTACTTAGGGAAATTCACAAAGTTATACAAACCTGTAAAAAACATAACGTGGAAACTTCTATTTGTGGACAAGCTGGGTCTCGAATAGAAATGGCACAATTTCTTTGTCAAGAAGGGGTAGATTCTATTTCTGCAAATATAGATGCAGTGAATAGTATTCGAAAGACTGTTGCAAAAGTTGAAGGGCTTTTACCCAATGGTAAAAAGAAATAGTTAAATAGGATGCCTTTTTCTTTCTCTTTATGTTTCTTGGCTCTATGAATGAGAGTAGTGTTCGTATTCTTCGAGAAGATCATTGGAGAGAGCATAGACTCAAAGGAAATCTCTCTGAAGTAGAAATGGCTGAGTTAGAAAGGTACACCTTTGATACTGCTCCTTCTCGCCTTACTGAAGAAGTGCGTGAGTATTACTTACGTGTGAAATCAGTGACCCTATGGAAAGCTGAACGTATGCTCAGACGAACGAGCTTTCTTCTTGGAAGGGGAGTTTATAGTCTGGATGATGTTGAAGACTTATGTTTGGCACTTTGTCCTTACTATGTTGGTTTTGTGCTGCATTATGAAGGACAAGGGTATACTACAGACCATTTTACGGGTGTATTTAGAAAAGAGTAGTATATTTTTGATTAAAAAAAATAAAAAAATGGCCTAAGGGCCGTTTAATTCTCTCCATGCTTCAAAAATGTTATCCCACATTTGGTCTGCAAGAGTATCTGCTTGGGTCTTTACTGATTGCATTTGTGAAGAAAGAGAGCTTGCTCTTGTTTCATCAAAACTTTGTACTGCAGTAGCCCAACTTGTTCCTATACTTTCCATTTGAGAGATGTAGCTTTCTAGTGTTGCAATGTTTGTTGTTTCTGTTGGAGTATAATACTCTGCTAATGCTACTGTATTACTGATATCTGCAACATTGTAATCTGTTCTTGCGTATACTGTTTGTGCACGTGCAAGTCCCCATGTGGTATGCCAGCCATCATTTTCTGTGTGGGTATCTCTGTAGTTGTAGATATATCCTTTTATTGCTGGTGTCTCTGTATAGTATTGCTTTACTGCTTTATACATTGCAGCTCCCGCTTTTTGTTCTTCTACTCTTGCCTGTGCTATAATTGCATTAAAATCACTGTTGATCGTCATGTCACTTTGAAGTTTTCTGAGGTTATTGTAGTAGGTTACTAAAACACTGATATCTTCTGTTGGGTGGTATAGTCTGTAATATTCTATAATTGCTGCAGGATTTTCTATTTGTGTGGTCAAATAGTAGTTTGTTCTTGCATAGCCTTCTTCTTTTTGTGCGGTTTCTAGGTTTGTTGCATAACTTGTTAGATCTACAACCCCTGGTGCCGTTATTGTTTCTTCTGCTAACACTACTGGAAGTAGTACCAACGTGAGAACCAAAGCTATTCCTATAGATAGATTCTTTTTCATGGTTTTTTCCTTCGGCTATAAAAACCGAAGGCTCATGTAGTTCTGTCTTATTAATAATGTTTGCGAAAAGCTCTGTCTTTATTTAAGAATAATAACTATTTTTTTGTTTTCTTTCCAGAGACCTTTTCTAGTTCTTTCATCATATAAATATTTTCCGTCTGAAGTTTTGTTAAAACTAAGGAATATTTATGTAATTTTGTAAGCATATCATTTAGCAAATCCGCAACTTCGTTGGTGTCTACTTCTAAGCCTGCAGGATCCAGAATTTCTACGGTGGAAGGCATGTAATCAAAGCAGATTCCAAGTACTTTCTTTAATTCCTTTGTTTCAAATTCTATATCTGCAAAAGTGCTCCATAGCTTGTTATCCATTTCTTTGCATTCAAACATTTGGATGTTTGTTACTTTTATTTGGTCATCACCTTTAAGCTTCTCTATTACTGATTTTAGAGCCTTCTCTACATGTTCCTTGGGAGAGCCTAGAACTTCCACTGTTATTCTTGTAACGATATTTTTCATGAATATATATTCCTATTCCTACAAGCAGAGTGAGTAGGTACAAAGGCAAAATATACCTTTGTTCTGTATTGTCGAATAAAATGTGTTGATTTATTAGGTTTTCTATCACTGTCTTTTCTTTCTTTTTCGGATTCAAAAAGGTTTTTGCCTTCTTTCTGAAAGATTTGCAAGAATTTTGAAAGATTTTCATAAATTTGTTGTAAGCTTTTTTTAATATGGTTTTCTTGTTTCTGAGAATGGTATATACGATTTACTGGACAGGTACCTTTCAAAAAATGTATGATTCTCTTCCTAGTGAAGAAAAACAATGGATTCTAAAAATAGAATTCCAAGTTAAAGAATTCCCTTATGGAAAGGTTATTCGTTATTTTTGGTTTAGAGAAAAGAAATATCTTAATAAGAGACTTTATTTTCTTATTGATGAACAAAACCAGAGAATCCTTTTTGTGGATTTTGGTTCTAAGAAAGAACAGAAAAAAGCTATACAAAAAATTCTACGAGATATGGATGATTTACTCCTTTACCTGCGTTCGCTTTAGTTTCTTTTTATGACTCTTTTATGTTTAAGGTCATCAAGAACAGCATTTAATCTTGTTTCTACATCATTGTAGATCGTTTTTTCTTTTTTTCTTAAAATTGCTGTTTCCATATAGAATAAATGGATTTTCTTGTTTAAATAACTTCTCCCGACTTTTTTGAAAAATTTTCAGACTAATGAGAACCTTTTGAAGCCTGGTAGAGACGGTCATATACTTCTGAAATATCTCTTTGCGGTACAGCAGATAGAGCTACCCTGATGAGGCCTCCGTATATTGGATCATTTAAAGAAAGAACTCCTATATTATGTTGTTCTCTAAGGACTCTTCGTACTTTTTCTGGATCTGCTCTTTTTAGTTGTGTACACATAAAATATCCTGAATTAAATGGAAGCGCAACGAATTCTTCTTCCCACTCTGGGTGTTGTGCAAGTGTTGCTTTGATTGCTTGTGCTCTTGCTTTGAGAACATTTCTTCTATCTTCTACTTGTTCTTGAAAATGTGGATCTTGTAAGCCATGAAGGACCATGTATTGTGATTGCGTTGTTACTCCAGAAATTGTTCCTCGTACTCGTCCAGCAGTTTTGTCTTCTAGTGCATTTGCTGCTTCTTGCGTCATACCTTGAAAACCATAGGTTAAGAAACCGACTCTTCCCCCCCAGAAAAAACATTCCTTTGTTGGACCATCTACTTTCACTGCGAGAATGTTTGGATGTGCGTGAGCGAGTCTTCCAAAAAGAGATTCTGTAAGTAGGCCTTTTTCATAGACTAGGCCGTTATAGGCATCATCTGTAATGACACAGATAGCATTATCTCGGTCAGCAGCATCTTTGAGTATGGTGACAAGTTGGTCTGCTTCACTTATTGTTGGGGTATATCCGGTAGGGTTACTTGGGAAGGTTAAACAGAGTGTGTGTTTTTTTCCAGAGCCACGTAAAGACTCTTCTAAACTTTCTAAATCTAAACCTTCTCCTTTGTACAAAGAAAGTTCAGTTATTTCTGTAAGGCCATTATCCCCTTGAAAATGAAGCAAGTAATTCCCCCAGTAAGGTCTATACAGTGTTACTTCATCTCCTTCTCCAATAAATAATTCCCTTGCGAGTGTGAGTCCACTTGCAAGTCCTGCAGTAGCTACCGGAAGAGATATTCTTCCTTCTAGGGAAGGGTTCTTTCTTTGTATTTCTTTTTGCCAGAGTTCTCGTAATTGGCCTATCCCATGTGTTGGAGGATAAGGAAAGACTTCTCCTATGGGAAGCTTTGCTTGTTCTGCAAGGCAGGCTAATACTAGGGGTCTTCTTTCATCATCAAATGCTTGTCCTAAGGTTGCATTAACTCTTGTTCCCCTTGCTTCTCCAGTTTGTCCGGGAATACCAGAAATAGGATAGTATGCTCTTCTTCCTAGAGGCGAAAGAAGGCGTTCTCCTACTGTTCCTTTAAGTTGGAGATTTAGTGCTTCTGCTTCTTTATGTACTGTCGCCCCTTTTACCCTAAGAATTGTCATTTCTAATGAAGAAACATTTTTCTTCCTTTAAAAGAATTATGGTACTTTCTTTCTATGATTAAAATTTTTTCTTTTTGAATGCAATTTTGTATGCGTTTTCTAAAAGATCCGTTCCTACATATCCTGCAATGACAGAAAATTTAATGTCAGAGTCAAACATTGCTCCTGCGGCTGCACCAATAATTCCTGAAGAAAGGATTGTTACTGCTGTGTATGACCAGACAATCTCTACATCATTACGCATTGCTTTTAATAATCCCACACATGCACGTGCGATACCACCAAGAAGGCCTAATGCTGCACTTTCCCAAATCATAATTTGTTAGTAAGGAAAGAAGTATTTAAACTTTTTTGTCAGTTGCATAGAAAAATAATAGTAAAAAAATAAAAATTTATTTCATTGCACATGCTTCACATTTCTTTTTATGCAAATGCCATGCGATAATTCCAAATATTGCTCCGATCGCGTAGTGTAACATTCCGTAATACAATATTCCTGTTGCAAGTTGTAAAATAAACCCTTGTACAAGAAATGCGATACCTAATACTTTACAAACGAGAATGAGTACTCCCCATACAAGAGATTTTCCTCTTGGTCTTCGACTTTCACCGATACTGGAACTTTTAATGACCTTCCTTTTTATAGCCACTTCAGTCCACCTCCTTTTTATAAAGGTCTTAGACCTTCACACTATTTAAACTTTTATTGTAACTTTTTAGTTATAACTGTTAGAAAAGAGATATACAAAAAAGAATGTTAAGAAATAGCTTATTTGATACTAAGTATCTTCTTGATTTTTTCTTTGTCAAAGCCGATAACAATTTGTCCGTTAATATCTGCAACAGGTACTCCCATTTGTCCTGATTTTTCTATCATCTCTTCAGCTTTTTTGTGATCTTTAGAAACATCGATATCTGTATATTTGAACCCTTTTTCTTTTAGGTAATCTTTTAACATAACACAGTAGGGGCAGGTTTGTGTGCTGTAGATGGTGATTTTATGCTCTTTTGTAGGCATTTTTTTGCTCTCCTGGGATTTTATACCCTAATACAATGCAGAGTAAGGATAAGATTATACTATATAAAACTATTTGCACTGTACTTTGAAGAAAGAATTCTTCTGGAAACATTTTTATCAAGGTGCTTGATGCGGGGAGAAGCCAATCGTTGTTTGTGAATAGGATTTCGTGGAATGTTATGAAAGAAGAAGAAAAACTGATTAGAGTAAGTGATAGTAGAATTGTTAGAGCAAGTGCATATAGACCTCCTAAGATCATTTGTTTACGTAGATGCTCTTTTTTGTCCTTTGAGAAAGAGTAGAGTACTGGGACGGTTAGGATAATTATGAAGACCCAAGATAGCCAGATAAGGTTTCTTACGTCCTTTAGGTGGGAGATTTCTCTTTCTGAATAGTAGCTTTCCTCTAAATTGACTCCTTTAAAGTAATCTAAGAGGTTATTTACTTGGTTTTGATATTGCTCATAGTTAGACATTTGCTGCTTGTAAAACTCTTGATTGAAGATCATAAGGTTGAGAGAAAGAAGAATAATGAATAAAGGTATTACAAGGGAGAATTTCATCTCTGTCTTTTCATGTACAGAAGCTTTAAATATTTTCGTGCTCTCTTCTTTTTTGGAGGGGATAGATATGAGTATTATATATAACCGATTAAAAGATTTGAATGCCGTAGAGACACAAGAAGTCAAAAGATTGAGTGAACAAACTTTTGAAAAAGTACAAAGAGATTTGTTTGATTGTAAACTCATTGTTGATATACATAAATTTGAGAAAGCAGGTGCTCGTGCAAAATATTCTATTCATTATCGTATAGAACATCCTAGTACCTTGCTTACTGCTGAAGAAGCAGACTGGGAATTAGCAAAGGCTTTGCATAAAGCAGGTGATAATTTACTTGAAGAGGTCCGGAAAAAAGTGAGTAAGGCAACAAAAAGAGTTGGACAGAAAACACGTAAAGAATAATTTTTCTTTTTTCGTTACATTTTTAAATATTGAATGTT
>JAHFJQ010000059.1:0-2226 GCA_023245755.1 archaeon
TCTTTTCGTAAATCAACCATCTTTTTATTATCGTTTATGTATTTCTTTAAATAAAAATATTTCTTTTTTCTTAGTTATAAAATATATGGTGACAAAAAAGATAAGAAAGAGAATTCCAAAACCAATCTTAGACTGTGTAGCAAAGTAAGTCCAAGTACTAAAGAAGCTTGTAAGGGTAGAACCTAAGAATAAACCTATTAAAACACTGTCATCAAAGCTCACGAAAACTGCGATAAGAAGGACAATGAGGTTAAGGACAACGATAAAGATGTATTTATTTCCATCATAGTGTGCTTTTGTTTCTTCAAATGCTTTCTGTTCGGCTTGTTGTTCTTCATAACAGCTACTATTTTGTTGATAAACAGCTGTAGCTCCCTCACCTTTAGTGATACCACAATCTTGGTAGGAAGAGTAATAGGAATCCGTTCCTGTATATTCTGGAAAGAAGACATTTGCTCCCATAAAAACTAAAGGAATATACAAAAGAATAACAACAAGTGCAAGTAATACTTTTATCCAAGACATACATAAGGTAAAGGCTGTAAGGTATTTAAATATATCGGCATGTTTTTATATTCGAAGAAAGGTATCTCAAAAGATGAAGAAGAAATCTTTTCAGCAAAAGAAATGGAACTTAAAAGATCTTCTTCCCGCACATAAGGGAAAAGACTTTGATACCATTATCAAAAATCTAGATAAAGACCTCCTTATGTTTGAGGCAAAAAGAGAACTTCTCAAAAAAACTATAACTCCAAAGAATCTTAGAGAGATCATCCAGCTCTATGAACAAATAAGAAATGATTCAGGAAAAATCTTTGTCTATGCCCAACTTTGGTTTTATGAAGATACGAGCTGCGAAGAAGCAAAGGTCTTTAAGGCAAAAATACATCAGTATGATGCAGAATTAGAAAATAGAATTCTTTTTTTCTCATTATGGTTTAAATCTTTAGATGAAAAAACTGCAAAGGCTCTGATCAAGGCAGTTCCGCAGTATAGCTATTTTTTAGAACGCCTACGCATGTTTAAAGAACACACCTTATCTGAAGCAGAAGAAAAAATTCTCACCATCAAGGAAGTGACAGAGAAAGAGGCACTAAACTCTTTGTATAAGATGATTACCAGCTCTTTTATGTATGATCTAGAACTAAATGGAAAAATCACCAAAGTAAATAGAAGTCAACTTACCTCTTATGCAAGGCATAAAGAAGAACAAGTAAGAGATAAGGTCTACTCTAGTTTGCTAGGCAAGTTTTCTGAAAATAAAGACATTCTTGGAGAAATTTATAAAAATCTCATTCTTTCTTGGAAAAATGAAAATATTCAGTTACGAAAGTATCCTGAGCATATTTCACCAAGAAACTTAGGAAATAATATTAGTGATAAGGCAGTAAATGCAATGCTTTCTGCATGCCAAAAGAATGCTCCTTCTTTTCAGAAATACTTCAAAGTAAAAGCAAAAATTCTTGGAGTAAAAAAACTCAAAAGGGAAAGTATATACGCCCCTATTGGGGAAAAAGAAAAAGATATCCCCTATAGTGATGCTGTTAACCTAGTATTAGAAGCATATGAAGCATTCTCTCCGCAAATGGCAAGTCTTGCTCAGAAGGTTATTGAAGAAGATCACATTGATGCAAGAATAACGAATACAAAAGTGGGCGGAGCTTTTTGTTATGATTGCGCTCCAGGCATAACTCCATATGTACTTGTAAACTATACAGGAAAAGAAAGAGATGTAACAACCATTGCACATGAACTAGGGCATGCTGTGCATGACCTTCTCTCGCATAAAAACGTCTTGCTTCAATCCCATCCTCCTCTTGTGTTAGCAGAAACTGCATCCGTCTTTGGGGAAATGCTCACGACAGAAATGCTTTTTGTTCAAGAACAGGATCCGAAGGTAAAGCAAGGACTTATAGCCTCAAAATTAGATGATTTCTATGCGACAATTCTCAGACAAGCCTTCTTTGTAAATTTTGAAAAAGAGGCTCATAAAGCAATACAAAATGGCGCAACTTTAGAAGAAATTTCTCAACTGTGGCTACAAAGTCTGAAAGAACAGTTTGGCAACAGTGTAGAAGTCTCTGAGCAGTTTAAGCATGAATGGCTTACCATTCCCCACATCTATGAAACTCCTTTCTATTGTTATTCCTACCCTTTTGGAAATCTTCTCACTCTTGCATTGTATCAAATGGATAAAGAACAGGGCAAAGATTTTGTTCCAAAGTA
>JAHFJQ010000059.1:2236-6745 GCA_023245755.1 archaeon
CTTATGGGGGATCACAAGAACCAAAAAAGATTTGTGCAGAACTAGATATCGATATAGAATCAGAACAATTCTGGCAGAAAGGATTTCAGTATATGAACACTCTTGTGGATGAGTTAGAAGCATCTACGAAAGAGAAATAATTTCAAGAGAACGAAGTTCTTCTTTGAGTTGTGTAACACTTTGAAAATGTATAACTTGCATTCCTAATGCTTGTGCTGCAGCAATATTTCTCTTAGAATCATCAATAAATAAGCATTCGTTATAGGGAAGAGAAAGTTTCGTAGTGATAGCAGAAAACATCTCTTCAGAGGGTTTCAGTGCAGCAATATCACAGGAAAAGACAACTACATCAAAAAGTGGGCGAATGTCATGCTTATCTAAAAAATCCCTCTCAAAATTAGTAGTGTTAGAGAGCAATCCTAAGGTGTATTTTTCTTTAAGCGTATGGAGGAGTTCTTTCATTCCAGGAAAAAGAAAAGAGTTGTGTAGATATGGTCCATAAATACGAATAAAATGTTGTATGTTTTCTGGTGTAATCTCAACAGAGAAATGTTCTAAGAAAGATTTTGCCATAGTTTCTGGACAGTCCCAGATTTTTAGTTGAATAGAGTGTTCATACGTATGGAGATATTCTGATGTATAAGGAATATCAAACTGTTTCTGAAGTTCTTGAGAAACCTTGTAGCCTTTACTTCCCAGTGTTTCCCATAAATCAAAAATAATTGCTTGAACCATTGTTACAACGTTTCCAAATATTCTTTTTTTCCAAGTCCTTTTTTCTTCGCGAGTTTTTCAAAAGCAAAATCAAATTTGCTTCCATATTGTGCTGCACTTTTTTTCCGAAATGCAAATTCTTTAGGTAGGCCAAGATTCACTGCAGCTTCTCGAAGGATTTGTTTTCGTTGCTCTCCAATCTTTAAGGAAGGATCAATTTTCATAGCATATTCTATGAGTGCTTTATCCATAAACGGTAATCGAAGTTCCTTTCCAAAATGTTGTGCAAGGCAAAGATCCCGAGTGATATCTCTTTCCCAGATATGCAGTAGGCCATCCCAGCATGCTGCTTGAACATCTCCTTTATGTCGTTCATAGCCCGCAAAGAGTTCTTCAGAGCCAATCCCTGTAAGCAAAATCTCTTCTTCCATCATTTCACACACACAATACATCACACAGCCCACACCCACACTTACGGGGTCTCGTTTTCCTGTGATTGCAATAACTTTTTTTGCAAGTGCTTCAACATCTTCCAACTGAATCACTTTCATCTGTATAGGCCAATCCATCGCATCAGCAACCGTTTGAGCTGCCAAAACATCTTTAGAATCTGCAAACCCAATGGTATACAAGGTAAACTGTCTATCCAGCTTTTCACTCAGAAACGCAAGCAGACTAGAGTCGACACCACCAGAGAATGCAATAGCCACCTTATCGTTCACTCGATTATCTACAGCATCTACTAAAAGATGGGAAAGGTGATCAACAACTCCTTCACTAATGTTTTCTTCACTTCGCAATTCCTGCAATGCAAAGGGCATATCTTCATTGAGTTCCATAGCCAAAAAAGGGAAACTCCTGCTTTAAAAAGCTACCCGTAAAAAAGAAACGTTTATATAAAGCGAGTTTTGAGCAAAAAGTATGGCTGAAGCTGAAGCAGATTTTTTAGAGAGACTCGGAGATCGCCTTTTACAAGTAGATCCGCAGGCAGTAAAAAGAACCTTGGGAATAAAAAATGTTCTTGATGGTTTATATCATAATATAAAAAGGAATGAGAGAAGATTAGTAGAAGCAGAGCAAAAGGTTTCAGATGTCTTCCCAGATATGACTGAGTGGGGAGCAAGGCTATCTCCAAGTTTACATTTTTTAAGAGTTGTTTCTGGAAATATGGAACACCTTGTTGGCGGTTTCGTTCGAGGATATAGACTCTTTGCAACAAATTATCATCATACGACCGCAGCATTAGAGGAAAATGGTGATCCATCAAGAGCACAAGGCATTCAATTTATGCGCGCATTACAAGTTCTTCCAGGTATGTATCAAGATTCATGGAAACTTATGCTTGATGTAAGAACAGGATCAAAAGATACCTTAAAACGTGTTGAAGCAGCAGTGGAAAGACAAAGTAAATATCTTCAGAAACGTTTTGTCAAAAGCAATGAAGAAAAAGCACCACCCAGCGGAATGAGTCTTGTCCAGCTTCTTCAAGATGGTCCAGAGGATGATGAAGGTGAATTTGTAAAGATTAAACTGGTAAATGGAAATCCTTTCTTAACGGATGTACTTCTTGGAGTGATGGATACTCTGCCTGCGTACAGAGAAAGAACTGTTGCGCAAGGAAGAAAGAAAAAAGCAAGAGTGATAAAAGAATTAAGTAGGCATGGTGTAGCGCAATCCGTTGACACTGTACTTGCACTTTCAGATCCAAGAGTATTGAGATATGTAGAGAATCCTACAGCACTCTTTGGAGAACTCGTAGAAGCAGCAAGGCTATTCTATGATCCTTTTGAAAGAGATCTTGCTCCAGAGCATCTGAAGATTTTAGAGCAGGAAGGAGCAGAAATTCTCGCAGATGCAAAAACATTAAGATTATTGAGAGGAAGAGGAGAAGACACAAAAAGAAGTTTAGAGCGGATTGCAAGTGCAGATTTTGATAGCATCGTGCAAAGACAAGATGAATATCTTCCTAGTAACAGAAAAGAAACAGACCATTTCAAACTACGAGAGGAACTTTTAACCATTCTCTATAGAACAATCAAAGATCTCGCAGCAGAGCGTACAGAAGATGGTCCTACAATGGGAGAAGAAGACAGAGCCCGTGAAGCAGTTATGAAGGCAATTGCTCTTAAAGGGGAAATTACAGAAGTACTTGCTTCAGGAACACAAAGACGTCTTCGACAAGATCGAGTTACGGATAATGAATATTATGAAGGAAGACAAGGAAGGATAGGTGCCTTTGCTTTTGAACGTGAACCAACTCCTAAAGTTGCAATGGTCGATGTTGTAGGATCCAGTTTTGATCGTGCAAAAGGTCATCTCAGAGAAATAATCGAAACAGGAGAATTAGGAAATCTCATGGCAATCACTGCTCCTAGTGGAAAAGTCAAAAGTAATATTCTTCTTATTGGTCCATATGGATGTGGAAAGACCGAGCTTGCACGAGCAGTCTGTGCAGATGCACGAGTTATTGGAGCAAGTGTCAAAGTTACTGATGTACTCACCGCATACATGCACGAATCGGTAAATAATGTTGGCCGTGTATACAGTGCTGCAAGGGATTTGTATAGAGAAGCACGAGCAAGAAAACCTGTCGCCCTCATTCTTGATGAGTTTGATGGCTGGTTTGCAGGGGGAGAAAAGGGAAGTCTCACTGATACAGATATGCGTCAAATAGAAACAGTCTTTTTACAAGTACTTGATGGGATGAGTGATTATAATGGTATTATCACTGTTGCAATGACCAACCAACCAAGAGCAATTCCTGCAGGAATTATGAGAAGGTTTAGGTACGTTGATGTGGTTGGAGAACTCAGTCAAGAAGAACGTGCACATATGCTTCAAATGTATTTAGAAAAAAGACTTCCAGTACATGAAGCAGTTCAAGGAAGATATATGGACTGGGCTGCAAAATTAAAAGATGCTCCTGGTGACGTAGTAAGAAAAGTTGTTGATGAAGTACATTTCTCGCTCATGCCTCAGTTTGCAAGAGATCATAAAAGAGAGGCACAACGTATAGAAAGGATGCTTCAAAGAAGAGAAATCAGAAACGGTGAACTAACAGGTAAAGATATTGAATATGTTCGTACTGCATTAACTCCATACGTAACAGTAACACCAGAATTAGTAGATGAAAATTTAGACAGACTTCTCAAACAGCCACCAATACGAATGCAAATTGATACTGCAAGAAGAGTGTATAGAGAAGCAAGATCTCTTTTAGAAGAGCTTTCCCAAGGTAGAGGCTTTGGTTTAGACCCAAAAAGAGAGTTTATGTAATTATTTTAAACCAGAATTTTTTCTTAATGGTTCATAAAATAATATGCTACAGCAAAAACAGGAAGGCCAGTTCCTAATCCCCATCCTAAACTAGCAGTCATACCTGCTGCAATGGTAGTAAAGTAAGTCTGCATATTGAGCCAGTTACGTAAGGAAGCATATTGTTGTGGGTCTCTTTCTAAAAGTTCAGCATGAGCATGTGCTCGTTCAACAATTTCTGCTTCTTTCACACCATGAAGAAGAAAGTGTTTGATTTCTGGCGCATGTCCTATACCTGCAAGTATTTTTCTTTCTTCACCCTTCTTCCATGCACGGAGAAATTCTGCTTGATAAGCAGATCTTCGCTGCATGAGGGGGTCATAAGGTCTACCCTCTTTCTCAACAAGTAATATCCTAATATTTGCTGGTATTGATTGATGACCAACCATTTCAATAGGAAGTTTTGTACTCTCTGAGGAAACACCTTGAGAAAGAGAATATGCTAAAACCAGGAGAAGGAGTGGAACTTGAAGCCCAGCT
>JAHFJQ010000060.1:0-4523 GCA_023245755.1 archaeon
ATTTCTACAGAAACCGTATGGATTTTATTTTTCAGCCACAAGGTCTAGGCTTACGAAAAAAAGGGCAGTGGGACAAAATTATCCCCATTGAGCAGTGTGTGATCGCGGAAAAGCCCATTAATGAGATCATGAAAGAAGTACAGAATTCTTTCTCAAACTGCGATGCATTTGATCTAAAGCGACAGAGTGGAACATTTCGTTATGCAGTGATTCGTACAACTCCTATTGATTCCTCTATTTCTTTTGTTATCAACAGTAACTCTTCAAAACTTACAGAAGCAATAGAAAAAGTAAAAGACTTTGCAAAAACATCTAGTGTAAAGAATATTCTTATTACACGTGTACCAGCGAACTCTGATATGAGCATTTCTTCAGACTATTTTGTAGTAAAAGGAAAAGAGAGCTTGGAAACAGAGTTTCTAGGAAAGAAATTTTCACACAGTATTCAGGGTTTTTTCCAAAACAATCATGCAATGGCAGAAAAGATGCAAATCTATGTAAAGCAGCTTCTAGAAAAATATGACACGAAGAATACGACTTTGCTAGATTTGTATGGGGGAGTTGGGACCTTTGGAATAACAAACGCAGAAAAGTTTAAAGAAGTAATAATTATTGAAAGTGTCAAAGAGGCAATTGACCAAGCAAAGAATAACGCTGAACAAAATAAGAGTAAAAATATAAAAACGCTTGTTCTTGATGCAAAGCAACTTTCACGTGTAGAAGTAAAGACTCCTCTTTTTGTAATCACAGATCCTCCACGTACGGGTATGGACCAGAAAACAATAGCAACATTAAACCAGCAGAAGCCTCAATGTATCATTTATATTTCTTGTAATCCCGAACAATTAGGCAAAGATCTTCCAAAGTTGAGAGAGTATGAAATAAAAAGCTGTGCCCTTTTTGATTTATTTCCACAAACCACTCATAGTGAAGCAGTTGTAGAACTAGTAAGAAAGCTCTAACTACAAAAGATATTTAAATTCTCAAAGATGAAGATGCATACAATGCAAACAAATGCTTTAAATAAAAGTTTTAAGAATATATGGAAAAATCCAGTATTATTTGTCCCTGATTTACTCATGTCCTTTATTCTTTCTGTGGTCTTCCTTTTTGTCTATTGGTACACTGGAGCAGCAGACTTGTGGGGGATACTACAATCAGCACAGGGTATCTACGGTAGTGGTATTACTGGTTTTCTTTCAGAAAGATGGAAAGAGCTTATTATTTCTGCTGTCGCATTCTTTTTTGTAACCTTTATATTTGGGGCAACAACCTTAGTTTTCAAATTTATGATGTTTAGAGAACTCCTCACCAAAAATGGGATTTCTATAAGGACGGTTTGGAAAGAGAAAAAAGGATATTTTTGGCCAGTAGTCATTTTACGTGTAAGCATTTTTCTATTCAGTATTCTTCTTCTTCTTCTTTCAGTAGCTATTGGTTTTCTCGTGTACTTTTTCTTTTTACTCATATTCCCTCCAAATCTTGCTCAAACAGTTGCAGTGACCTTGGCTATTATAGTGGCTCTATGCTTGGCAGTACTCTTTAAAGTTGCGATTCTTTTTCGTTACCCAACAATGTTTTTAGAACAAAGAAAAAATCCGTTAAAGGTATTAAAAGAATCCTATTCTATTCTCAGAAAGGACACTGCTTTTGTTTTTACAACTGCGCTAGTGACAATTATACTTTTAGTAATTTTTGGGGCGTTAATATACATCTTAAATGCAGCGATGAACTATACGCTATCATTTTTAGTCAGTATTTTTTTAGCAACAGTTCTCACTATTTTTTGGGCTATATTTGGCCAAATCTTAAAAATTGCCATTGATCTTTGGTCTAGTCTCTACGTTTTTGAGCAGTATAAGGAACATAAATCTAAAGAGTAAAAACCTGTAAATCTTTTCCTGCAGTGGTGTTCGCAAAAACTTTCTTTGCTTCTTTTGTATAAAGAGAAAGATCTGTATACCTTTGGGAAAAATGAATAAGGACAAGTTTTTTTACTTTTGCTTTCTTTGCAATAAGTGCAGCTTCACTTGCAGTCATATGTTTTCTTTCTTTTGCCATATCTTTTAAGTCATCTAAGTAAGTTGATTCACAAAAAAGAATATCTACATCCTTTGCAAGTAGCACAGCATGTTCACAAGATAACGTATCAGTAACAAAACTAACTTTTTTTCCAGCAATGACTGTGGTATAGTCTTTCACCTTTATTTTTTTTCCTTCAAAGAGAATGTCTTCACCTGCTTGAAGTTGTTTTAAGTGGGGGCCAGCCTTTACACCTGCTTTCTGCAGTTTTTTGATATCGATTCTTCTTCTATCTTTTTCTACAAATCTATATCCAAGACAGCTGATACTATGTTGTAGGGGGAGCGCCTCAAGACTAAATTCTTCCGTTTCAAAAAAGATTCCCTTATCAACTTCAATGACTTTATAGGCAAGAACTTCTCTAGGAACAAAAAGTTGCATAATTTTTTGGATATATTCTTTTGATCCCCTGGGTCCATAAATTTCTAAGGAAGGAGAATAACCAAGAGATCCAAGGGTAAGAAATAAACCGGGAAGTCCAAGGATATGGTCTCCATGCCAATGAGTAATAAGAATTTTTGTAATTTTCATTGCAGAAAGTTTTGCTTTACGCAGTTGCCTTTGTGTACCCTCTCCACAATCAATAAGAATGTTTTCTTCTTTGTATCGAAGCAATGCTCCAGAGTGATTTCTCTCTTCTGTGGGAACCATCGAGCTTGTCCCTAAAAGTACTACTTCCATATCTATTTTAAAAGAAAAGCTTTTTAAATACTTTGCCGTTCAAACCCTTTATGGAAAAGAAGCAAAAGGAAGCTCCTGTAGAACTAGATATTCAACAAAAAATCAGTGCAGAATACATTGATGGAAAAGTACTTGCAGAGTCTAGTGAAGCAACCAGAGAATTTTATGATAAAAGCAGATACGGAGAACCTTTGCAAAAGAAATTCCAGTATTCTTTAGTTGAAGCCCTCTATCTTCTAGAAAGAGGAAAAATGCAGATTATAAAAGCAAATAAAGATCTTTCTTTTGATCAACTCATGAAGCTTGCAGTAAAGACTGAAGCAAATTTATTTGTACGCTATGCTGCATTTAAGGATATGCGCAATCGTGGCTATATTGTAAAAACTGCATTAAAATTTGGTGCTGATTTTCGTATTTATGATCGTGGTGTCAAACCTGGGGATGATCATGCAAAGTGGATTATGTATCCCCTTCGTGAAACGGATGTTTGCAGTTGGTATGAGTTCTCTGCAAAGAACAGAGTTGCCCATTCAACAAGAAAACGCCTTCTTATCGCCATTGTTGATGAAGAGTCTGACGTGACCTACTACGAAATTAAATGGACAAGACCGTAGTTTTCTAAAATCAAGAACATAAAAACTTTTAAACCCATATTTCCTAAAAACAGCTTATGACCAACCGTATCTTAGAACTCAAAGAAAGGGTCTTTGAATATGTACAAAATCATGGGCCTGTTTTGCCTTCTGTGATTGCAAAAGAGTTTCGCTCTACAAATATTTTTATATCTGCATTACTATCTGAATTGATTACAAATAAGCGAATAAAAATTTCTCGAGCAAAGATTGGTGGTTCCCCATTATACTATTGTAAAGAACAGGAAGTCAAGCTTGTAGATTTATTACGAGGAAACTTAGGCCAAAAGCCTCGTGAAGCATTAGATATTCTCAAAGAAAAGAAGGTCATTCGAGATCGTGATTGTCTCCCATTTGAACGTGTTGCACTAAGGGAGTTAGAGGATTTTGCTATGCCCGTAAAGTTAGTAATTCAGGATACGGAAGAGATTTTTTGGAAATGGTATCTGCTTCCAGATCAAGAGGCAAAAGAACTCATTGAAAGATCCTTAGAAAGAATTTATGCTCCTAAAAAAGAGGAAGTAATTGTACAAGTATCTAAAGTTCTTGAACAAACTTCTGAAATAGAAAAAGAAGTAAAGGCTCCAGCAAGCATAGAAAAACCAATAGAGAAAGAAAAGAAAAAGAAAAAGAAATTTTTACAAGAGGTTCTTGTAGATAAGGGAAAGAAGGAAAAAGCTACTGAAGAAGACAAAGAGGATAGTTTTGAAAGTATCGTCATTCAGTATCTCAAGAAAAAAGAAATTAAGATTTTAGATAAAGTCGTTATTGCAAAGAATAAAGAAATCAATTTTACCGTACAGATTCCCACACCGGTAGGGGAACTTTGTTATTTTGTAAAAGCAAGACACAAAAAAAGTCTGAGTGAAGGTGATTTATTACTTGCCTTTACCGAAGGCCAAAATGTCAAACTCCCCACGTTATATCTTTCATCTGGAGAAAGTACAAAAAAAGCAAAGGAATACATGGCGAAGAACCTTAAAGGGATGAATTTCATAAGAATAAAATAAAAGAAAACGGTATTTCTCTTTTTTTTCCATTAGCGCATATTCGCATCACCTCAAAGAATTCTACAAGAAGTTGCTTAATAAGGTAAAAGAACAGCTCATCAAGAACAAAGATCTAGAC
>JAHFJQ010000060.1:4533-6672 GCA_023245755.1 archaeon
CTTGGGGATCATACAGAACAATTTGTCTTATTCTATAATCACGAATATAGTCGAAGGAGAGGGAAAAGAACAATAAAACTAGAAGAAGTAACGGAATATAATCTTGCTCCTTTACTTGGCGTAAGTGATGAAGAATGTTATGGGATTCTCGCTCGTTTTTATGATAGTCAATTCTTTGAAGAGATCTCTCCAAAAGAGGGTGCGCAAAACAATGTAGCAAGAATTATGGAATTAGGAAACGAGGCCTGGGTCCTTACATCCAGACCAAAACCTCTTGCAGCAAAAACGAGAGCCTGGGTAAAAAAACATTTTGAAGGAATAGGTCCTAAACAAGTTCTTCTTTCAAAAGAAATTTTTCCTGGTCCAGAGTCCTTAAAAGGGCCTATATGCAGCCAAAGGGGAATAGATCTTATCGTGGAAGATTCCTTAGAACAAACTATTTCATGTATGCCCTATTGTGCAGTTCTTCTTTTTGATCGTCCTTGGAATAGAAGACCAAGAGTAATACTTCCAAAGCATGTAACGAGGGTGTATAGCTGGGATGAGATCTACAAAGAAGCGGCGAAATATTAAGAATTTTTATTTGTTCTATAAAAAAGATAAATCAACTCTTGGTAGAGAACTTCGTAGAAGTGTTCTCTTTGAATAGAAGTTGCAACACCAAATTGGTTTGGTTCATAGATATAAATAGTATTTTCCATAGAGAAAGCACCATCATCTGTTTCTTCACCTCTTAGGGTAGTAAACCTTTGTTTATCATCAATGAGAATAACATGTACTTCTTGAGGTTCTATAGTAAAAAGTTCTCTTACCTTTGCATAGAAATAAGGAAGTCTTGTATCAAGAACAGTAATCTCCTTATCTTTACACCCATTTTCTTCAATAACAAGATGCATATTCATTAACTTGCTCCTTGGAGAAAACTGCCATGAGAATAGTCATCTTCCTTAAGGCTTAAATAGTCTTGAATAACCTGATTACGAGAAAGATAATCGATCCCTTTTGTTCTTTTTCGTTTCATGAGCAGGGGTGAAGTAGGCAAACTTCTTATTAAAGCCCCGGGTAAAGCTGTTTTAAACCGTTTAGTTTAAGAATAAAAACATTTAAATACTCTAATTTCTATATCTTTCTACTATGATTATTCGTGCACTACTTCCAAAATTGATCCCGAAAACAGTAAAAGAAAAAATTATTGTTTTACTTGCTTCTGAATTCCCTTTAACAGTAAAAGACCTTAAATTAAAGATAAAAGCAAATTTCAATGAATCTGTTTCCTATCAATCTGTACATAAAGAATTAAACCATCTCATTGCAGATGAAATCATAATTTGTGAGAATAAAAAATATCTCTTGAATATTGAATGGATAAAACAAGTAGGCTTATTTTCAGATCTCATTCTGTCTAATTATACTTCCCAAAAAAAACATTCAATCAATAAACTCTTAGAGTTAAAGAATGATGGGGATTCTTTATCTTTTGATTTTGAATCTTATGCTCAGTTAGATAATTATTTTTTAGAGTTGATTGATTATTTTAATGAGTTTTTTGAAAAAGATAAAAGAATTCTCATGCATTACACCCATAATTGGTGGCCATTAGTATATCCATTAAGAGAGAAGGAAGTAGTCTCTAAATTAAAATCAGAAATCTATGGTGTTTGCGGTGCGAATTCAAACATTGATAAATTTTGTTCCCACTTTGAAAAAAGTATAGGGATCAAAGTCATACACTCAACAAATGCGCATCTCCATTGGCATCTGAATATTATGGGAGATCTTATTTTTAGTTTTTATGGAGATGATATCATTAACAAAGAAATAAATGATTTTTTTGTCAAACATAAAGAGCTAAAATCTCTAGACTTAAAACATTTGACAGATCTCTTACAGAAGAAAGGAAAGTTTAGAGTACTTGTAGTAAAAGACTCTCAGTTTGCAAAGAGTGTACTGGAGGAAATAAAACTCTTCAACCAGAAGGTTTAATACAGGAAAACCGCGTACTTTTTATAGGGTTGCTTTACTGAAATCAATGGAATGATTTTGTACATGAGAAGACCCGAACAATTAAACCTTGCAATCGTGGGGGATTGCGCAGTAGATCATTTTATTAGAGAGCCTCATGATCGTTTTCAAAGATAT
>JAHFJQ010000061.1 GCA_023245755.1 archaeon
CTGAAAAATAAAATCCATACGGTTTCTGTAGAAATATTCTTCTCCTGAAAAAACTTTTATGTCTGAGAACTTTGTTACTTGTGCAAGCATTCTCTTTTTATTTTCCACTTGGACAGAGTAGTCTATGTGCTGGGCTGTACAGCCACCACAAGTTCCAAAGTATTGACAGAGAGCTGTTGCCATAGACTTTTTGTTTTTATTTTGTTTAAGAAGTTATCTATATTTCTCTCTTTGCGGATTGTATGCTTTCCATTGTCCAAAAGAAGGAATAGAACTTGGGGCGGTGGCAAATGGAAGATCTCCCCTTTTCAATGGCTCGTACCAGTCTTTACTTTTAAGAATACGAGCATCAGAGATAAAGTGTTTTATTTTTACTTTGCTCTTTTCTCTGGGAACAGGATCACCCCTTAAACAAGGGATCTCAAATACAAGATTATCATAGAAAATATTTTTTCTACTGGAAAAAAATCTTGGATTGTTGCCACTTATATCTACTCTTTCATTCACATCAAGAGGTGATACCGTTAAAAAATCAAAAGAAAAGGCTATAGCTTCTGGCAGAAACTCCCTTTCTTTTCCAAGCTCTTCAAAATCACTAGGCATGAGCCTCTCATCAGCATCTAAAACTAGAATCCAATCTGTAGTTACATCCTGTATAGAAACGTTTCTTGATGGAGCATAGCCATTAAAAGGATGATCTAAAACATCAAGATGTGCATATCTTTTTTTTGCATCCTCTAAATACTGCCTTGTCCCATCAAGTGACCCCGTATCTACAATTCTTGCTCTTTGTACAAAGGGAACAACACTATCTACGAAGTCTTGTATCCCGCCAGCAGGATTCATCATTTCATCACGAACGATTGCACAAAGCGTTGTATTTGCTAAGAGGACCATACTTTTTTCGAATTGATTTCCTTTAAGAATCTTTTTATAATGGCTTTCTCTTTCTCTTTTATGGAGCTTTTTCAAATGGATACAAAGACTGTAGCGAAAAAGCTCTTAGGAATGTATCTTGTCCATGAGTTGTTTATACATGACAGGGCCAAGAGGATAGGTTGCTTTCATGCAGGTTTTTGGGCCAATATCAATTTTATGGTAGAGCCTTGCATACTTTATCTTTACAGGTTCTCCTATTGCAATGCAGCCATCAAAGTCTAAGGCTATAGGAATTTTTTGTGCAAGGTGATTTTCTGACATAGATGTTTCTAAGCACAAGAAAGATTATAAACTTTTTTAGATGAGAAAGTTTATAAGATGTCATTAAAAAAAGAAGGGTATGAGTTTAGTCTCTCTGCTTTTTGGATCTGCTCTTGCAGCAACTCCTTTGGATGATAACCCCTATATTACCTATGCCTCTGATAGCACGATTGAACATATTGTAGGGGATGCAAAAAGACCAACTATTGTTTTATATGCACCTTCTTGTGAAACATTTAAAGGAAATAAGGCAATAGAGCGAAAAATGGACTTCACTTTACGTGCTTTTGGAGAATCTGCAAGGACATTTAAAGATGAAATACAACATGGGCTCGTGCAATTTGTGTATTTTGATTCTGAGGCCTGTCTTACTGAGGGGCATGATATGGATTGGTTAGACCGCCATAATGAAGGAGAACATGGACTTGCAGGATTTCCTACCTTTGTTTTCTATGCTGGGTATATGGATGGGTCTTTGTCCTCAAGAAAAATTACTCAGCTTGAAACAGGAGTAGACAAAGCAAGTAGAGTAAAAGGTTTTGCTGCGGCTTTGAACTTTCTCGTCTATCATGATTTGCTTGCACGGGATATCATGTATGAAGTTTCAGAAGAAGGAACAATGCAGCCTATACCTATAAAATAAAAAAATTAATTAATAGAAACAAGTTTGACTTTGAAATTTAAAGCTTCTCCTGCAAGAGGGTGATTTAGATCTACAGAAATCTCTTCTTCTGTCACTGCTATAATTTTTGCTTCTGTCTGCATTCCATCAGAACGTACAAGGCCAATGATCATACCTACTTGCGGTTCTCTCTCTTTAGGAAGAGCTTTTCTTGGGAGTTTACGAATAAGTTGCGGATTTGCTGGCCCATATGCTTCTTCAGCAGGTATATGGATCGTTTTTTCCTGCCCTACTTTCATTCCAAGAACACCTTTCTCAAAACCTTTAATGACTTGGCCAGAACCAGTTGTAAACTCTAATGGCTCACGACCTTGCGAACTATCAAAAACCGTACCATCATCTAATGAACCGGTGTAATGTATTTTTACTTTGTCTCCTTCTTTCACTGTTTGCATGTGTACTCCTTGTCGTAATACCCCTCTTTACGAATACTTTTTGGATTTCTCACTCCTTTATATTATTTTTTGTTTATGTTCAAAAAAGCATAACGAAACATATATATACTTTTTGTGTCCTCTATAGAAGAGAGGTGATCTTATGGTTAAAGCAAAAGAAAGTGGAATGACATGCCATCATGGTATGTGTACGAAATGTCACGCAGGAAAACTTCTTGTCTTAGGAGTTCTTGTTGTGCTCAATACCCTTTGGAGTTTTGTTTCTTGGGGAATTTTTGTAGGTGCATTGCTTATTCTTGGTGGTCTTGTAAAAATGATCAAACCAATGTGCCCACATTGCGAATAAATATTTAAGAACTTTTTTCTTCTTCTTTTACCTTTTTTTCTAAACGAATCTTTTTTGTCATTCCAAAATCGTATTTTGTTACTATTTTCTTCATTTCAAGATTCTTTAGGACACGATGTACCTTTACCTTTGATAATCCAGATTCACGTACTAAATCACTTTGGGTCATAGAATCATTATTCTTTTCTAAGACACTAATCAGTTTCTTTTCATCTGGAAGAAGGATATCCCCTTGCACACTGTTTTCAAATTCTTCTTCCGCTTTTTCTTTTACTGATTCGTGAATTCTTTCATGGCTTGCTCGTAATAAAAGAATCCCACAGCCTACACTTAAAACCAAAGCAATACCTGAGTAAATTGTTAAGATTAAAGATAGAATTTTCATAGGATTATTTATTGCATCTGTATGTGGACCAAGAAACTTTCCAAAAAGGAACAGGCTTCCATTGTTCAAGTACGTGATTAAAAAAAGTATAAAGAATAATAAGGCTACACCTGCAAAAAGAAAGGATAAGATCATGAAGGTGTGTCTTATACTTGTTTCACGTGGTTTCAATGTTTTAAGCTTCATTTCAAGGGTTTACACGATTTTCTTAAGTGTTGTTTCGTATACTTGTTGTGGAAGATTCAAAGCTTTTAAGGCTTTTGGATCTGGAGGAAAAACAATGAAAAAACTACTAGTACCTTTAAGTCTGGTACTTCTTGTTTTTGCTAGTGCGTTTGCAATGGCAGATGATGGAAGTACAGAAGACGTAGGGTCTGAAGGAAGTGGGTTTATGTCTCACTTTCATGGGCCAATTGAAAGATTAAAATTGTTCATGGAAAACCATGGATTGACTACAGAAAATACCATTGGAGACCTTTTGTCTGCTATGGAAACAGAAAGAGACCAAAGGCTTGAAGAGCAAATGGCTGAGTATGGCGTAGATACTGTTGAAGAACTTCAAGATGCAAAGAAAGCTGAGCATGTTGAAGAACTTCGGGTAAGACTAGGTCTAAGCGAAGATGCAACAGATGAAGAAGTATTTGCAGCTGCACAAGAAGCACGAATGGATCGAGCTCGAGAATTTCTTGGCTTAGATGAAAGTGCAACAAATGAAGAAATACAAGCAGCTATGCAAGCTTGGAAAGAAAGCCATCCAGGCTTAACACCTTTTGGTGGGCATAACCACTTTATGGGAGCAGGGCATTCTTAGCCCCTCCCTTTTTTTCTTTTTTACACTAATTTTTCTAACTTTTTCCTACATGCAGAACAAAAACATTGAGGTATCATTGAGTTTTCTGGAATGCTAAAATCTTCTACATATTTTCCCATGATACATTCCGACGCTTGTGGTTCTGTAACATGATGTCCTAAACCTAGAAGAGCATGCCCTATTTCATGTGCTGTTGTTCTCATTTTCTTTTCATTGAGTACTTCTGTCATAGCTACATGTGCTACACCTTGACCTTGATACCATCCCTGTGTCGGACTTGCGTTCCATTGACCACAAAACCATTTTATGATATAAGGGATAGGCTCAATACTTAGTATTAAGCCTTCTTCTTGCTGGAAATTAAAATAATTATCATATACTATTGCTCTTGACTGTGGATGGAAAACATCTTGTTCCGTACATATCAGTCTTCTCCTTACAAATTGCACCCTTCCATCTGTTGCTTCTTTATAGGGCTGATTTATAGCTTCAAATAACTGATCGAGCGTTCCTTCCTGTCTTAACGTCTCTTGCATCTCTCTTTGTAACGTTACTGTTTCAGGAGCACACATACCCAATAACATATGTGCATGTTGAACTAAGGTTTCGTCTATTGCTTCATCAGTAAAAATACATATATCAACAGGTATTGGAAGCCCACGTTGTACAAAATGTTGTGCTCTCTGAAAATAATCGCCTCTTTTTCTTGGCCCCAATTCTCTTCCGGATCTTTTGCCCCTATTTCCATAGCAATTTGTAAAGAAATCCCTTTCTCTAACTTCAAAGTATTGAACCATTTTATATATGACCTTCTGTTCTTGGTTGATACTTACGATGATATCTGTGCCAAATATTTATCCACTGATTTGTTGGAGTATCTTCTAGTGTGTTGAGAAGTCTTCTTGTGAAAGGAATACCAAACTCATAGGGAGCGCTTATCATCATTCCAAAAGAAATAAAACCTGGATTGAGATGTTCGAACGTGAGCTCATCTCTTCTTCCTCTCAAAACTTTCATATATTTTTCTTTCAGAATTTTAGGAGTCCTCACATTTGGAACTTTATGCCCAGCTCTTTCAAAATCTCTAAAATTATGTCTATAGAGACCGTCAAAGAGCTCTACATCTGTCCTTTTGGGGAGATCAATTGCAAGGTCATAACCATTATAACTTAAGGTGTTTGTATAAGCAGGACTTTCTCTTTTTCTTCTTTCTCCGAGATCTTCTAACATTCTCTCTAAGTCTTGTTCACTAAGTCTTCCTGTTCTAAAAACTCTTTCTATAAAACTGGTTGTTAGCTGACCATATACCAAAGGAGCTTGTACTCCACTCTCTGCAAATGTTGCAAAGAGAGAGCCATGTCCATAAGAAACATCATCTGCATCAGCAGATGTAAAGAGAGCCTTATTTTTTGGAAAAGAGGAAATGAGGGCACCTGAATGACAGGACTCTACAAACACAATTGTAGGAACTTCTGCTCTTGGATCTCTTCTTTCAAAATCTTCTAGAAGAAAATCCAAAGTGGAAACTAAACCTTTAGATGTATCAATATAATGTTTGCCTTTATCATTGCATCCATGACCCCAGATAGCATAAACTCTTGCAAGAGGATGGAGAGAAGTACCCATTGTTGCGAAAGGTGTCACAATCGTTTCGCTCTTCGCGATAAAAGATAGGGTATCTGCAAGAGAAGTTAGATCCCGCGTTACTTTTTTTACTTCCCCATCTTCCTGAGGAGTACCTTGGTAGGTTATAAGTTCAAAAGGAGCATTTACCATAGATTTTGGGGGTAAATGAAGCTTTATAAGCCTTTAGTTTATAACTCCTTATAAGTAGTTAATCTTCTCCCTCTTTCTCATCTTATTTGGACTCTGGCATTCGTATGGTCCAAAATGTAGGTTCTTAGGTTTCCCCCACAATATTTTCCTATCACTTCCTTTAGCTCATTTAATGCTTCATTGAGTTCTTCATTTGAAGTTGCACCTAAGCCTTCTATAACTAAACAAATATTCTTTGTTGCTGGGGTCATTTTAGATTTATCAGATTCTCTCCAATTCCATTTACTACACAAAATCTCTTTGTCATCTGAATAGACTACTTCACCTACAGGGATATTTTCTGGCTTGGTTGATCCTAAGAGAGTAAATTTTTTACTTCCATCAGAAAATGTGAGAGTAATATTTCCTTCAACTCTATCAAGATCATCTCCACCTGCAGGGAGCATATGCTTCACAGAAATGAAATTGTAGCTATCTACAACCGAGTTAATAGAAGGAAGTTTCTCACCGCTTAAAATTCTTCTTAACAAAGCTTCAACAGAATTTTTATACGTTTTGGGTTTTGCACCGAATTTTGTATATGCATCTCTCCAATCTTTGATTTTAGGATGGTCAGCAAGGGTCATAAGTGAAAGCTTCTTTCGGATCTCTTCTTGCAGAGAAAGAGTCAGTGTATTAAACTCTTCGTGGGCATTAGGATTCCTAATACCTTCTGCAATTAATACCCCTATTTTTACCGCAGGATATTTTTCAAGGATTCTCTGGTTGATAATGAACTCCATACTCAGGCAAAAGTTTATATATTAATAAACATTTTGTCTAAAAATATACTTAATACTTCATAAATGATAGAAAATAAACAAACCTCGGACTTAGTTAAAGAAGAAATTGAAAAGGACTTGTATTTATTGGAATTGCTCAAGGAAGGATTAGTCAACTACTCTGCTCTTTCTCGAAAGCTTTATGAGCCCATAA
>JAHFJQ010000006.1:0-11355 GCA_023245755.1 archaeon
TCCCAAAAAGAAATTTCTTTAATACCATATTCTTTTTGTAAGTACTTGATTTCCTCTATTGCACGCGCTACACTTACTCGTCTATAACTTTTCTCTCGAACAAAAGGAGTAGATTCAAAGCAAAATGTACACAAAGAATAAGTACATCCTCTTCCCGTCACCATATTAGTTGCTGGTAAACGTTTATACTGATTTGGAACAGGAACATATTTCGTCAAATCAAAGTATTTCCGTGAAGGAATAGGAAATTCATCAAGATCTTTCACCGTAGGCCTATAACCAGTGAATTGCATCACTCGATCCTTCATATAATACACACCTTTTACAGAAGGAAGATCCTCTTTTTTCTCTAAAGCAGAAACAAGCTCTTTCAATGTATGCTCAGCTTCTCCATAGATAACATAATCAATTGCAGTATTTTCCAAAGCTAATTCTGGATAAATACTTGCATGCACACCACCACAGATAGTAATAATATCCGGAAAGTTCTGACGAACAAGAGAAAACACGTGATTGACAATGGGTGTAGTCGCTGCAAGTAAAGACAAACAGACTGCACCAGGCTTATAGTCTCGAATATAATTCAATAAATCATTTTCTGTAAAACTATCCACTTGGAGATCAAGAATACGTACATCATTTCCAGAACTTTCAAGTATAGTTGCGAGCAATGCAGGACCTAAAGGCGGCAAGAACCCCTTCTTCTGCGTCATTTTCTCTCCCTCTTTAGGAAAAACTCCATAAGGTGGAATAATAAACAATACCTTCATAAGAACCTATTAAAAAGAGATGTCTATATAAAATTTACTAAGGAATTAACTTCTATTCTGAAGAACAACAATCTGATTACAACCAAACTGAAAGGTCCTATAACGAAGAATACGAAAGCCTAAATCCTTTGCAAGGATCTGGAAACGCTTCTTGTTATAGATAACAACATGGTCATCTCGTGCAGCGGGACTAAATAACCGTATAGAAGAACCAATTCTATGGAAAAGATCATTTCCTAAAGGGGTAGGCGTAGTAATAACAATTATTCCCTTAGGTTTCAAACATTTTTTCGCTTCTTTCATAACATGTTTTTGATTATACAAATGCTCAACTAATCCAACCATAAGAATCGTATCATAGGTTTTTCCTAATTTCAATGCATCTTCATCAAAGTCAGCTTGAGAAAAAGTAGCATGCGGAAATACTTTTTTCATTCTGGCAACAACAGCAGGATCCCCATCAATACCCGTATAGGAAGTAATTTTACTTTTACAAAGGGTATAGAAATCTGCTTTTCCACAACCAAGATCAAGAACATCACCTCGAACATAAGGTTTCACATATTTCTTTCGTTGTTCCCGAATAAAAGGAGTAAGAATACCAATAGGAATCTCTCCTTCTTTTAAAGAAAATAAACTCATAGGCACAATTCTACAAATTCAATTTATAAGTTTTATGCTAAACCAGTAGCTGAATTAAAGTTCTTATGAAGCCAAGTATGAAAAAAATCCGTAAAGTCTTCTGTCTCAGTTTCAATCTTCTGCCGTTTCTCTTTCCATTTCTCTTTACGTTCAGGATCAGCCATCAACTCTTTCAGTTTTGCAAAAGCATCAGCAAAAGAAGCATAGGAATATACAATGCCATACTTATAATGAAAATCATTGAATTGGCCCTTCGCATGTAATTTATTCACAAGGGAATTACAACGAATCGCCGGTGTACCTAATAATCCTGCTTCTATGGACATCGTCTGACTATCTCCAAAATAAAAATGTGCATAATACAACAGAGAATGCACATCAACAGGATCAACAGTATAAGAAGCAAACTCTTCAGGAACTTTCCCTTCAGAATTAATAAAAACTTTTCCATACTTAGAGAGTTCTTGTACTAATTGCCTTCGTTCTTCTAAGCGTAACCCTTCTTCATGTTCATCATGGCAAGAATCCCAAGAAACAAAACGGATCATAGAATATTTCTCTCCTTTCTTCACACCAAACGATTCTGGTACCTTTGGATCAGGAGTAAATCGTTTACTATGTAAATAAGTCATCTCATAATAACCAGAAAAACGTGTATGTCTTTTTCCAAAATCTTTCATAAAGCATGACGGAGTCACAACGTGTGTGACTGCATGATACGCAAGCGTAGGAATCATACCTTGGTCTTCTGTATCAGAAAGAGAAACACTGGGAATACCTAACATCCTCCCAACAGGCCCTATAGAAAATCCATCTCCTCCAACAAGCACATCAGGTTTAAATGTTCGTGCAAGAGAGAAGATTTTGTTCGTTCGTTCAGTATATTCTTGTATTCTACCCCATGTTCCTCTACGAATAATACCTGAATCAACAAAAGAAAAGCCCCATTTTTGCAATAAACGTGCAACAACCTCTTTGTCACGAGCAACGATAAGAAGTTCATCTCCCTGAGCCTGTGCATATTTCATATAATGCTTCAACCGATGAAAATGTGCAGGATGAAGAATATCGATAAGGATTTTCATCTTCAAAAGGACAAGAGAACTCTTTAAAAGAATTATGGATGCCTACACAAACCTTAAAAAAGAAACGAAGGAAAAAAAGAAGATGAAGAAAAAGCTTCTTGGGATCTTTGTTATTCTCATACTGCTCAAAATTCTTCTTGCTGTATGCATACCTGTACCATTAGGATTTTCAGATAGCCTTACGCATATTGATGGAGCTAAAGCTTTCTTCAGCAATCCCAGTTTTAGTTCAGCAATTAGTACACAAAAATATACCCTATTTCCAATAATTAGCTCCATGTTCCTATTTATAACAGATATGAACAGAGTCTATTTTCTCATAATGATTCTAAATGCAATTCTTTCTTCACTTCTAATTTTCCCTATGTATCAACTTGCACGAGAATTTTTAGAAGAAAAAGAAAGCGCGTTATTAGCAACAGTTATCGCAGTATTACCAGCTGTTTTTATTTCTTCCTACTACGTCATGAGTGAAGCTCTCTTCTACCTTCTTCTTATCACAACTATTTACTGCATATTCAAAGCATACACAGAAAAAAGAATACTATGGGACATTCTAACTGGAGTCTTACTTGGACTAACTTTTCTCACAAAAGCATCTGCAATCATTCTCCTACCAATGATTATAATTCTCTTTCTTAAAGCAATAAAAAACAAGGAATGGGGCATAGTCAAAAATAAAACCCTACTAGGAATAACAAGCTTAACTGTTCTTTTGCCATTTCTGGTAGCAAAAGCAGAAAAAAACGGTTTTACATTATCAGGAATTTTTGGCTACAGCAGTGAAGTACAAAATATTACCCAAGGAACAAATATTTTTGCAAAGATACTATGGACATTTTTCTATACCGATTATCTACTACTTGCAAGCGGTTTGCTATCCGTTCTCATTCTTTTCTATGCCTTAACAAAATACAAGCAGAAAACAGAAAAAGAAAAAGTACTACTACAAATAGTCCTTTGGTTATCACTAGGAGTAATCTTACTTGCAGCAAACAATGGCAGTCATTTTGCAAATATAAACGACACAAGAGTTATTGGAAGATATGTAGAGCTTGCAATTCCATTTCTTCTACTGACAAGTATTGTTTTTATGAAGGATTGGAAAAGAAATTGGGATTTTACAAAAATAATAATAATAGCCCTTGTATCTATAACAACACCATTCATATTGACAAAAGCGCTTTTCCCCTTAAACAACGCTGGACTCTCAGACATAGGAGCATTACAAATTTTCTTACAAATCCTATCTATACCTATATGGGTTATAATCATACCTCTTCTGATAATAACAATAGGTATAATGAATACCAGAAAAATCAAACAGAGAAAATATCTTTCTATTCTTTTCATTTATTTTCTTTTAACTAGTCTTCTTTGCACAGCAATGATTATCTACGATACAAACAAAAATTGGGAATCTCTAGAGGAAGTAAGATTAGGAAAGTGGATTAACACAAATCTAGATAAAAATGCAAGCTTCCTTATTGATGAAACAGACATGCCTCAAGTAGATTACCGTGACAAACCTTCAGACGTCACACAAACAAAAGATAGACCCCTAACAGTTATAGCATATTGGATATACGGTAATTATGTAGTAACAAATATTTCAGAAGCAAACGCATATGATTATGTCATCTCCACACAAGACCTTCCATACACTATAGTAGCACAAGGAGAGACTATAAAAATTTATGAAGTGAACACTACTTAAGAAGATATTTAAATAAAATTTTCTAGAGGATAAATATGGACGAGCAAAAACCAATGAAAACCATTGCAAAAGCAGCGATCATTTCACTGGTAGGAACAATCTTCATCAAACTTTTAACCTATGGTTTTCGCCTAATTATTGCTCGCACGGGTGTGGAAAACTATGGTCTTATCTCTCTTAGCCTCGCAATATACGGAATTATTAGCGTAATCTGTATTTTTGGGCTAGATACTGGACTCTACGGCCTTCTTTCAAGTACAATAAAAAAAGAAGAAGAGAAAGCAAAAGATTTCATTGTAAGTGCAGCAAAAATAAGTCTAACAATAAGCTTAACCCTTTCATTCTTACTCTTTATCCTTTCAAATTGGCTTGCGGTTACCTATTTCCATAATGAAAATTTAGGGATCATTCTCAAGATAATTGCAATTGCAATCCCTTTTGGTGTTTTTCGTTCAATTATTCAAGCAACACTCAGAGCATTTCAGTTAATCAAATTAGACACAGCAACACGTGTTTTTGAAAATATCAGTAAATTAATTCTAGTAGTTATCTTATTATACGTAGGTTTAGGCGTTATTGGTGTTGTACTATCCTATACTATTTCCATTTTTTGTAGTTTCATTTTAGCACTATTTTTCCTGGAAAAAAAGATCGTAAGACTTTGGCAAAGAAAAAATACACCAACAATAAATAAAGAACTCCTAACCTACTCTTGGCCACTATTATTGAACAACCTTTCCATTCTTATTTTCAACTGGACAGATACAATAATGTTGGGCATATTTCAAACAGCAACACAAGTAGGACTTTATAACACAGCAGCACCAACAGCAAATCTTCTCTCAATCGCAAATAAAAGCATTATGAGTATATTTCTTCCTGTAACCGCAGAAAGCTATGCTCAAGAAAACCAAGAAGAATTCAAAAAGATTTTTAAAACCACAATCAGATGGATTCTTCTTCTCAACTCTTTTGGGCTAGTCATTTTCCTCTTATTTGCAAAAGACATACTAAGTGTATTTTTTGGACCAGAATATGGAGTTGCATACGGAGCGCTCATGATCCTAGCCATTTTCTTCATGATTAGTGCAATATCTGATGTTCCTAGAGAAATCCTTCTCATGGTGAAAAAAACAAAGACAATTTGGTATGTAACATTAGGAGGCATTCTCATAAATCTCGTACTGAACTATTTGCTTATTCCTAAATGGGGAATTATTGGAGCTGCAATAGGTACTGGATCTGGGTTTCTCATAACAACCATTCTCTTCTTTTGCTTAGCGTATAAAGAGACAAAGTTCTTTCCATTTGACTGGGGCCATGGGAGAGTTCTCCTTGCAATTTGTGCAACTATAGGAATCATCAGCATTATAAAAACAAAAGTTACAATGGATCTTAAAACAACAATTTTACTAGGGATAACAACAATTCTATTACACACAATAGTACTATTCATCCTTAGGTGTATAAAGAAAGAAGAAAAAGAGATAATAAAGGTTGGAATCAAAAAATTAAGGGAAATATAAGAGAAGAGCATAAACCTTAAAAAGGAAATTTGTAAAAAAGACAAGTAAGAATGGAAAACAACCCCCTAAGAGATAAACATATTTTAATAACCGGTTCATCAAGGGGAATAGGTGCATCAATTGCAAGAATAGCTAAAGGCTATGGAGCAGAAGTAATATTACATGGCAAGACAGAATCAGAAGAACTAAAAATAGTCGCTTCCGAACTAAATGCAAAATATATATTCTGTGATACGGGCAACGAAACAGAAGTAAAAATGGCTATGAAAACAATATCCAAAGTAGACATCTTGATTAATAACGCTGGAATAAGTCTATCCAAAAGTCTAAAAGAATCAAAAACAGAAGAATGGCTAGCCACATACAATACAAACATAATGGGAATAGTAAATTTTTCAAAAGAAGTTATTCCTAAAATGGAATTGGGTATAGGAAAGATCATAAATATCGCATCAATAAAAGGGCTCGCCAGTTCAACAGGAAGACCTGCATTCGCATCATCCAAAGCGGGAGTCATTGCATTAACTGCAAGCATGGCAAAAGAATTAGGGCCAAATATTCTAGTAAACTGTGTTGCACCAGGATTCACAGAAACCGAAACAACAAAAAAAGACTGGTCAGAAAGAATATACAAGCAAATAGACCAAACGATTTTAAAAAGAGCTGCAAAGCCAGAAGAAATTGCTGAAGTAGTCTTATTTTTAGCAAGCAATAAATCTAATTATATTACAGGACAAACAATCATTGTTGATGGAGGATATAGCATTTCATTATAAAAATGGAAAAACTTAACTTTATTTTAGATGTAGATGGAGTTCTCACAACAGGGCATTTCCTCTATTCTATAGAAGGAAAAGCGTACAAGATTTTCGGTCCGCATGATGCAGATGGGCTAAACAAGATAAAAGATAGGGTAAATATCAAATTTATATCTGCAGACAAAAGAGGGTTTCAAATCACTGAAAGAAGAATCCAGGATATGGGTTTTACAGTAGAGCTTGTATCAGAAAAAGATCGTTTAAACTTTTTCAAAGAGAGATATGGGTTTGAGAATAGTATTTTTATGGGTGACGGAATTTTTGATGCAGAAATATTAAAGCGATGTAAATTTGGAATTGCACCAATAAATGCAAGGAAGGAAGCAAAGGCTGCTGCACATTTTATCACAGAATCAAAAAGTGGTGAAGGTGCAGTCTGTGATGCATGTTTAGAAATAGAAAAACGATTTCTTAATGGAGCAAAAAATGACTGAGTATAAAGTATGTATTCTTGCCGCAGGAGTGGGATCTCGTATGGGAGCACTCTCAGAAAACACAAACAAAGCAGTTTTACCAGTAAATTTTAAAGGTACTATTTCTTATATTATTGAAAAGTTTCCTAAAGACATAGAATGTGTCATTGCTGTAGGGCATAAAAAAGAAACCATTATAGATTATCTCGCTCTTGCTCATCCAGAAAGGAAATTCACTTTTATAGAAGTAGATAAATACCTTGGTCCAGGAACGGGACCAGGATACTCACTTTTACAATGTAAAGATCACCTCCAATGCCCATTCATTTTCTTTGCAGCAGACACTATTGTTATAGAAGATGTTCCAGAACCTACCGAAAACTGGTTTGGAATAGCATCAGTAAAGGATCCAGAAAGATACTGCACAGTAAAAATTAAAGATAATCTTATTTACCAATTAGATGATAAGATTAAGTGTAATAACAAGTTTGCATTTATTGGCCTTGCAGGAGTAAAAGATTACGAAGAATTCTTCTCCGCACTAGAAAAGAATAAAGATATTATCGGTGGAGAAATTCAGGTCTCTAACGGGTTCAAGAAACTTATAGAAAAGAAGCTTGTTCCAATTGGCTTCACCTGGTGGGACACAGGCACACTTCAAAATTATATTGAAACAAATAAAAATTTTTCTGGTGGAGACAAAAAATTCGACTTCAGCAAAGGAGATGAATTTCTTTATTTTGTAAACGGCAAAGTAATAAAATATTTTGCGAATGGAGAGATTGCACAAAGACGATGTACCCGAGCAGAAACAAGCTTAAGAGGCATCACTCCAGAAATTGAAGGAAAGAGAAACAACTTCTACTCCTACAAAAAAATCGATGGACAAACACTTTATAGTGTTCTTAATAATCAATTAGTGATAGACTTTCTACAGTGGGCAAAGAAAAATCTCTGGACAAAGAAACAACTCACAGCAGAAGAGCAATTAGAATTTGCAAAAGCCTGTAAATCTTTTTACTATGATAAAACAATGAAACGAATTGAGGAGATGGAAAAGAAAAGATCCATTTCAGATTCAGAAAATTTCATCAATGGAGTATCTGTGCCGGCATTAAAAGATCTCTTTGCAAAAGTAGACTGGGGCAACATTCAAAACGGTATCCCCAGTAATTTTCACGGAGATTTACAATTTGATAATATCTTAGTAACAAGAGACAAAGTAAGTAATCTCCAAAAATTTATACTTTTAGACTGGAGACAAGACTTTGGAGGTTTAGTTACCTATGGTGACGTATATTACGACTTAGCAAAGCTCTATGGTGGAATGATACTCTCGTATCAGCTCATAAAAGAGGGAATGTTTTCCTTTGATATGAGTGGTTCAAGCGTCTACTATAACCATTTCATTAAAAATGATCTTCTTGAAGCAAAAGAAATCCTTGAGAATTTCGTCAAAAAAGAAGGTTACGATTTAGACAAAGTCAAGACAATAACAGCAATTATTTTCCTAAACATGTCTCCCTTGCATAATGATCCCTTTGACCATATGCTCTACTACATGGGAAAGACAATGTTACATAGGATTATTTCTCAAACAAACGAAAATAAAGGGGTGTTTTTAAAACAATGATGGAAGCAAAACAAGGAATCGGGCCAATGAGCCCAGAAATTATTGAAGCAGTATTTAGATATTCTCATTTTAACAGAGTGGAACTTATGTTAATAGCTTCAAAGAATCAGATTGATTATAATAAAGGATATGTAAATAATTGGTCGACAAATGAATATATGCAGTTTGTAAAAACAATGAAAGAAAAATACAAGAATTCTCGCGTAAAGGTTTGTCGTGACCATTGCGGACCAGGATTTAACGGAATTCATGAATTAGAAGACGTATACAAAACTATAGAAACCGACATTGCAAATGGTTTTGATCTTATACACATTGATTTCTGCCATTTCAAAGGTTCAAACGAAGAGAAACTCGCAGAGTCAAAGAAGGCTGTAGAATATTGTCTAAAACTCAATCCAAATATTCATCTTGAAATTGGGACAGATGAAAATACTGGCGCAAAATTTACGATTAATGATTTTTCGACTTTAGAGCAAGAAATAGATTTTTTCAAAAGTTTCTGCAAACCAGAATTCTATGTAGTACAAACCGGCTCCTTAGTGCGTGAAATTAACCAAGCTGGAAAGTTCAATAAGGATTTTATTGCAAAAGTTGCAGAAATCATTCATGGGAAAGGTCTTAAAATTAAAGAACATAATGCAGATTATCTTACAGGAGAAGAAATTGCAGAGAGAAACGGAATCGTAGATGCAATGAATATCGCCCCTCAATATGGAGTCATTCAAACACAATATGTATTAAACAGATGCCTCATGTACGGTGTTCGATTTGATAATTTCCTAAACGTAGTCTATAACGGGGGCAAATGGAAGAAATGGCTAGAAAAAAATACAGAGACAAACAAACTACTCTGTTGTACCATAGCTGGCCACTACCATTTTGCATCAGCAGAATACAAAAAGATCATTGAAGAATTAGAGAAATATGAAGATGTAAAAGATAATATTACAAATTTAATGATGGAGGTTATTGGCCACTATGATAAATTTAAGTCAAGTTAGAGAAGAACACACATGGGGAGTTTATTTTCCTTTAGATCAACACACGGATTACAGATATGCTCGCTTTGAAATAGGCGCAGGACAAGAAGGGGACATAAGACCCCATGTAGAACGTTTTGGAGCTTTATATGTAGTATCTGGTCTGGGAAGAGTAAGTTGCAAAGGACTATCCTCAGTACTAAACGCTGGAGGAAGTGAATTCTTTGCATTTAGAAGACTAGACGAAATAAGAATTTCTACAGAAGGAGGGATGATCCTACAAGGTATCTCAGTAGATGATGATCCTGAAGTTTTGAGAGAAGGATACAGAGTAGACAAATCAACAGCATGGGGGCCTGGTGGAGAAGAACTGTGGTTACAATGGACGGCAAGAAATTGTTTTAAACGTATCGTTCTACCTGCAGGAAGAATAACAAGCTTACAATATCATAGACAAAAATACGAAACGAATTTCATCCAGGAAGGACGTGCACGTATATACAGGGGCCCTTTAATAGAAAGAGCAAGTCCAGAAGAAACACTCACAGCAACAAAAGGAGGCTTAGAAATTGTAGAAGGCGGTCCTGGAGATTTCTTTCCTGTACCAGTTGGTCTCGTGCATCGTGTAGAAGCACTGACTGATCTTGTGCTATTAGAAGCATCCACAACACATGTAGATGATGTGGTACGTCTTGAAGATGCAACAGGAAGAGGAGACGGAAGAATAGCTTCAGAACATAAAATTTAATTTTTTTAGACTTGTGTATTTTTTGCAAACCATACATCATCTTTATTGGGATAATCACTTGCATCTAAATGTTCCGCATAGAAATCCCCTAAATACTTAGGCCATACAGAAATCTCTGGATACAACTCCAGACCATAATATTTCCCAAGTCCAACCCGTTTCTTCCCAAAGAGCTCTGTCCAGAGAACACGAGAGCTATTAACTGCGAGGAAACGAACTTTCTTTGTAAACGGCATGTCAATATATTCTTTCTTTTTATTAAAATCTCTTCCAAATCTCTTAATAGAAAGGAAATATCCATGCCAGCGAAGTTGAGAATCTAAATCCTTTTCTAACTTCTTAAATGTTCGAAACAATATTTTATCATCAAATAAGTATTTTCCTAAAAATGTTTCAATGACAGGGCCTTTGGTAATGCCATACTTGTGCAAATAATACGCCTGAAGATTCTTTCCCAGATCTCCAGGAAAAGATTGGGAATGGACGTGTAAGAACGCCCTCTTAGGATCAAACATCATTGGTTTTCCACGCTCATAATGTGGGTCTGCAAACTTTCCATCCCAAAAAACTTGTGTAGTATGATTTTCATACAAATAAAAATTTCCTAAACCAACCCGTCCCACAACAAGAAGAGATAAGACGCCATGAATCGTTAATCGATCAGGAAGTAACTCTAAAGGATGGTACTCAAAGAAACCAATCTTCTTCACAAATGGAACAGAGTACACAAAGAACATATCATCAAGATGTCCCAGAGGACAATCAGGTCGTGCTTTTCCTAATCCCATACCCCTGGCAGCAAAAGGAATTTTTTTGTCTTTCAGTTCTTGTACAAGCCTTAAAAATTCTTCTTCAGATAATGCCCAAGCATCTGTATGTAAGTGCATAACATAATCACAGCCTAAATCATTTGCTGCAGAGCAAGATTTTCGTATACCATCAAGAATACGGCACGTAATATTCACACTCGAACGAAAATAGGGCATAGCTTTCGTAAATTTAATATCTTCTCCTTGCACA
>JAHFJQ010000006.1:11365-13448 GCA_023245755.1 archaeon
TCAACCGGAATTCCTTCCATATGTTTCTTTGCATCAGGATGATTACTGCACACAGTAATAATATACTTCCCTTTCCAATTACTTCGAATGATATCCACAAGAATTTTTAATTCATCAAATTTATCATACAAAGTAATAGCAATTCCTAACTTCATGGGCAGGAATTTCTTCGTAAACTTTATAAAGATTATGGAAGTTTCTCGTCAAGATGGAATATATTTCTCGAGAAGGATCGCTACGCATTCTATACAAAATTATAATTCCAGAACACCTTAGGGAATATCAAGGTAACATTAAAGGAATGCGGCAAGCAGACCTGACCCAGCTAGATGCAGAACTCAGAGAAAAAGGAAGCTCCATTCAAGAAAAAATAGACAAAGAAATAATTTTTAGAATGCAATTTCCAGGCATAGTTTACGCAGTAGATGGAATTTCAAGCAGAAGAGGGACCATAAACATGTGTCTCCATCCCATCCACCCTTATCGTGCAGATCTCGCATATAAAAGAGACCCAACACTAGAAAACAACCCTGGACCTCTAAGTATTTCAGGGCTTATAGAAAGTAGAGAAGGAACTATTTTTGGTCTACGTGCCGGTTCTGTAGAACAAGGAAAAATCGGTTTTGTGCCTGGCGGACACGCAGAATATAGAGGATTCTACCATCAAGAGGACATTGGAATAAGAGCATTACAAGAGGAAACAGAAGAAGAGTTAGGGATAACTCCTCCTGAATACAGTATAGAAGAGATATTTGGGATTCATAAAAATCCAGATACAAATGGCACAGATATAATTGCAACTATGAAAACAGGTTTAAGCCTTGAAGAAATAGAAAAAAGAAGAGAAAAAGCAAAAGACCGATGGGAACACAGTAGATTAGTAGCAATAGCAAAAGAAGACCTTTTCAAAAGGGAGTTAGGTGCATTTGAAGAGTATTCCTTCACTAAAAATGTAGAAGCAGGAATAAGAAGGTATATTGAAAGGTATAGACAAAGAGCATAACCTCATGAAAAAGTTCAGTGAAATAATCAAACGTGTACAAAAAAGCCCAAAGACAATTCACATAAAAGGCTATAGGTTTCTAAAAAGAAAGATCTTCTCAAAATTTCCACAAAAAGAAGCAGATCTTAAGGGTATAATCTTAAGTGAAAAACATCTCTTCACAAATATAATCATTGATGACTTCAGAGATCTTGAAGAAGCAGATTCTATTCTTAACCTCAAAAGATACGACCTATTAGGAAAAGTCTACACTATCCAAGATCTAAACTGGCACAAAGATTTCTCTTCAGGAAAAGTCTGGGAGAAGAAACATTGGACAGAGATAGAATATGACACAGAGGGGGATAAAAAAGTTCCATGGGAACTTAGTAAATGCCAGCATTTCATAACCCTAGGATTAGCATATAGAAAAACAGGAAAAAAAGAATATTTCCAGGAATACAAAAAACAACTTCTCTCATGGATAGAACAAAATCCCTATCAAATAGGAATCAACTGGGTAACACCAATGGAATGTGCAATACGTGCAGTAAATTGGATTGAATCCTACTATCTTTTCAAAGAAGAATATGATGAATCATTGAAGGCTACACTTATCAAACAACTCTACCTTCATGGAAAACATATACGACAGAATATGGAATGGAGCCCTGCAAAAGAAAATCATTATCTCAGTGATTGTATGGGTTTATTTTTCATTGGAACAGCACTAGAAAACTGTAAAGAAGCGCAGCAATGGAAAATATTTGCAAAGAAAGAACTAGAAAAAGAAATTCTTACCCAAGTATCGCAAGAAGGTGTAGATTACGAAGCATCATTAAACTATCACAGACTAGTCACAGAAATAGTCCTTCTTTGTTACATACTTGGAGAACGAACAAAGAATGTTTTCTCAGAACAATATCAAAAGAGATTAGAAAATATGTGCAATTTTATCATGTACTATACCTCTCCTAGGGGAAAGGCGCCATCATTTGGGGATACAGATAATGGAAGGATCTTTCATATATGGGACAGTGATATAAATGATCACAGAGATATCCTTGCTATAGGTTCCGTTCTTTTCAAGAGAGGAGATTT
>JAHFJQ010000006.1:13458-16776 GCA_023245755.1 archaeon
TGCAACTCCTAGTCACAAAAGAAGACTACACAAAACAAGAAACAGAAGAGAAAGAACTAACGTCAAAAGCCTTTACAGATTGGTACATTATGCGTGATGCAGAAATGTTTGCCATGATCCACTGTGGAGATATTGGAAGAAATGGTTTTGGTGGGCACGGTCACAATGATCAGTTAAGTTTTGTGATGAGTACACAAAAAGGAGACTATATTATTGATCCAGGAACCTATTCTTATACTTCAGACAAAAAGAGAAGGCATTTTTTCCGATCAAGCGTCGCACATAACAGCATTGTACTCAACAAACAAGAGCAAAATGGAATAGAAGAAGAAAGACCATTTGATATGGGACATAAAAGTAAAGCGCTCTGTTTTCAATGGCAATCTGATAAAATCCAGGACGTATTCATAGGGAAAAACTTTGCCTATACTCCAAATATTTTAACCAGAGAAATTCACTATGAGAAACGTAAAAAAGAACTCACAATCACAGAACGTACAAAAGAGGATGCGACTATGGAACTACATCTCACCTTTGATCCTTCTGTACATTTAAGAGTAGAAGGCAAACAAGTCATTCTCAACGAAGAAATAGAAATCAGCTGTGAAGTAATTCCCATTGTAGAAAAAACGCCTTTCTCTAGAGAATATGGAGCAATTTCCCAGACAAATAAAATTGTTCTTAAAAAAGAAGGAAATAACCTCATAACAAAAATATCCTTTGCAAAAAGAAAAGAAGAACATCCTATGAAAGAAGAGATAAAAACAGAAATGCCTACACTAGAGACAAAGAAACCAGAAACACGAAAAGTATCAAATAAACAGAAAACAGGAACTCCTAACCACGAAGAGCAATATTACTGAGCAACCATTTCCATTTCCTTAGGTTCTTCAACAGTAACATTAGAAAACTTTACACGTGCATAATCTTGGCTTTCTGTATTCGTAGGACAATTTTTACACATCTCTACACTCCCCTTATCTTGCCACACATTTCTTCGAAAAGCCTGAAATTTTCGACTATTCCAAATATCTTTATCAAAGTCTTTTGTAATCACAGCATTTCCAAAGATAAACTTTTCATGGGTATCAAAACAACACGGAACCACAGTTCCATCATAGTTAATGTTTACACCAATCCAAAGGCCATCACACCCAGGCCGTACAGAAGTTTTACAAGCAACACCTTCATCAGTGAGATATCGAGAATATTTTTTATCTGTAGGGAGATACTTTTCAGCCATTTTTGCATCATTCCATAAATACACTGTTTTTAGGATAATTTCATCTACGCCGCACTCTTTTGCAATCTTTTGAATTTCTTCAACTTCATGCTCATTACTCTTCATAATAATAAACTGCATACTCAAATAAGGAAAGTATCGTTTCTGCTCCTTCTTTAAACGAGCAAGATCCTTAATACCTTGTATCAACTCTTCAAAATGTCCATTAACACGATACTTATCATAACTATCCTTAGACGCACCATCTACAGCCAAAATCAGCTCATCAAGTCCAGAATCAAGTAATTCTTGAACCTGTGCCTTATTTCGAAAGATAAAGCCATTCGTACTGGTAATAACTTTAAGTCCTGCTTCCTTCGCATACTTGATCATCCGTATAAAATCCTTATTCAAAGAAGGTTCTCCATAATTCCATAACGTTACGGAAAACGCCGTAGGACCAAGGTCATCAATAATTTTTTTATAATCTTCAAATTTCATATACCCTTTTCCTTTAGGTGTAGAGTTATTCCCTGTGGGACAGAGTGGACACTTTAAATTACAAATATTCGTAGGCTCAATAAATAAAGAAAGAGGCTTTCCCCAAACCTTTGGGCTTTTTTTCTTTAAGGAAAGTTGGACTAAAGAGTAGTTCAACATCCTTTTAGGAGTAAGATTTTTCGCATAAATCTTAAATTTTTTCTCAAAGGTACTACTATAGATCTTAAAGGGAATATCATCCATACCTTAAACTTAGGTAAAATCAGGCTTTTTAAAGATTATGAGCCTATATTCTAAGGCAAACATTTATGAATCTAAAGAGTAAATACATCAGAGAAACAACAAAACAATGGCAATAATAAAAAAAATAGGAATTCTGTCCGCAGCAAAAATACAAGGTATATTCGGTTTCATTATGGGTATACTAGCAGGACTAACATATGCCTATGTTGGAATGCTTATGGTGGGAACAACTGGTCTTAAGAGTATTATGTTTAGTCCTCTTGCAATCGTTATTGCTCCTATTATGTATGGAATAGGAGGGTTTATTTTTGGAGCCTTAGCTGCATGGATATATAACATGTGTGCAAAATGGATTGGGGGATTAGAAATAGAACTAAAATAGAATGTTACTGTAACACTTTTTTCCACTTCTCACTGAGTATCTCAATATCATAGTTCTCTTCAACAAATTTCCTTCCACGTAATCCCATAGAAACAAGCTCTTTCTGATGAGTAGAGCACCATAGTATCTTCGCCTTCATAGCAATTGTATTTTTTTGAGGGATAAGAAAACCAAACTCTTTACGAACAATCTCTTTCGGCCCAACACAATCTGTACTAATAACAGCAGTACCTGAAGCAAGTGCTTCTAGTAACACAATGCCATAGAGCTCTTCCCAGCCAGGAATAGCATAAGAGTTTAATACAAATACAGAGCTTTCACGAAAGAGTTGGGCAAGTTTCTCTCTATCACGAATTTCTCCCAGATAAGAAACATTTTTTAGTCCACAATTTTGTATAAGAGAAACCGCACTCCCTTGACCTACAAAGACAAAAGGAACTTCAGGCAGTTCCCTTGCTGAATCAAGCATACCAGAGATTCCTTTTTCAGGGATAATTCTCCCCACAAAAAGCACTTGAAATTTCTTTTTTTTTCCAGGATAAAACAATTTCAGATCCACAGCATGAGGGATCTGTACAACAGAAGGACTCAAAGAATCTAAACTCTTCTTCGCCGTAGAAGAAATCGTTACAATCTTTCTCTCAGTAAGAAATTTCTTCCAGAAAAAACGTGAAAATAACTTTGGCTTATGCACATACTCTCCACCCCAGTAGGGCCAAGACGTCATAAAGGTGATATCTTTACCTAAAAAAGACAGAAAACACAAATACATGGAAACAGGATAATATGGAGCAAATAAAGCAACAATCTTCTTTCGAGTAAAAGGTAAAGTGACATAAGCGCCAAAAGAGCTATATACATCTTTCCAAGAAATCTTTGGAACATTCAAAGGTTTTCTAAAATATCTATGTCCAAAAGTACGTAACAAAGAAGAAGAGCTATACACTTTCAAGAAAAAGAGATAGAAACT
>JAHFJQ010000062.1 GCA_023245755.1 archaeon
TTATCTGCTTCATTTGGTACTCTTCTATTTGTAGAATCAACTATTGGTGCTGCTGGAGCAGAATCTCTATTTAATTTTAAAGGAACATCTGCATAGATAATATTTCTTGTAGGATCTCTTAAGCCATCAATAGTAAATCTTTCCTTATAGACATCATGAGGATTTTGTTCTCCAATTCTTGTTACTAAGTCTAGAACTCCACGTAATTCTGATCCCTTTGTATGAGCTAACTCTGTTCTTGTTGCACGCAATGCAGATCTTTGTTCATCCATGGACATTGCTGCAAGATCTTCCAGATTACTAGAATGGGCAATAACTGCAGCATAGTTTGCAAGACCAAGACCTTTGATAGGACGAATAGTAAGAGTGCCATTTTCATAGGAAAATATTTTTTCTTCTTGGGTAGCCACTGCTTGTGTGCTTGATCCTAGAGTATCATTTTGCTGCCCTGTTCCAGATATTGGGTTAGGTAGAGTACTTGACGGAGCAGAAATAACAGACCCTGCATCTGCTGCTGGAATCGCACTATATTTGCCTAAAAGATATGAGCCTGCTGTCCCTAATCCTGCTGCACATAGTAGTGCAAGTCCTGCGGTTAAACCAACTACAGTACCACGAAGGATTCTCGATGTACTCAAAGAGTATGGAGATCTTGATGGAGCAGATACGAAAGAAGGAGGGGGTAGTACTGTCTCTTCTGGAATTGGAATGAGTGTTATTTTTTGTTTTTGTGTATTTGGAGGAGATGGAGGACCTGTATATGGCGGAGTAGCTAATCTGATAGGAGGACTTGTTGCTTGCCCTGTAGTAACAGTTTCTCTAGGACCGGGTAGTCCCATTGGTTCTACAAGGTCTTCTCCATCATCTGAAGGAGGAAGTGTGGGGCTATGAGCAAGTAATGCATCACCGGAGTGGGGATCAGCTCTTTCAGAAGTACCTAAAGAGAGGGGTCTTGGTCTTGGAGTATCCTGTCTAGTAGAAGCTACTGTTGCTTCAAGACTTTGGCCGGGTTGTCTGCTATTGAGAGCTGTAAAAACACCTGTAGCCATGCCACCATCTTCTGTTCTTTCACGCTGTACAATTACTCCACCCATTTCTTCTCTTGCGCGCGTAGATGCCACAGCCAGAAGTGAGCGATATCCCCTGAAACCCTCTGCCTTTAATCTTTTTCTTATACTATTTACAGAAGTACCACCTTTAATCTCGTCTACAAGATCTCTTATTTTTTGTTCACTTGGTGATTCAGTAACAGGAGCTGGTTGATAATTTGAAACAGAGGCTGCAGCACTTTCTCCAGTAGTGTGTGTAGCTGCATGTTGAGGATTTAATAATTCTAACTCTGCTTGTGCAATAGCTTCTGCTCGAGCTATAATTCCATCACGTCCAGTTATTCCTTGAGCATAAAGTTCTCTTTTTAGATCAGTTGCAAATTCTCCAGCTTTAAGTCTATTTGCAAGCTGTCTTATGAGTTCATCATCAGTCATTTTGTATTTCCTTTTCCTCTTTTATCTCTTTTGAGGGGCTACGAGACATTTATAAGTATTGTGTTTGGCTTTTTGCATCTTTTCGTTGAAGGATTTTAAAGATTTTTGCTCTCTTTGAAATAGAAATATATTTAAAGTGCCCAAAACTTTTAGAATTTTAAGCCCTGGTAGCTCAGCGGTGGAGCACTTTTAGAAATACTCGTGTTTCTACAGCTCAGGCGGCTGTTAACTCAGCATAATCCTGCTGGACTAGATACCGCGCAAAAATCTTTCTCGAGAGATTTTGCGGATGGTCGGCGGTTCGATCCCGTCCCAGGGCGCTTACTTTTTCTTATACTATTGGACACCCGGCATGTGTGCCCGTGAGATTTATAAAACCTTTTTCTTTCTAAATATTGTTTCTTTAATTTTATAGCAAAAGGAGGAAAATGGAATTAGACTTGTCTAAAGTAAGTTATAGTATAAGAGATTTAAAGCGAGGGATTATAATACCCACCATTATTAATGAGGAATTGGCTTTTCTAATGGGTATTCACTTAGGAGATGGAAATCTATTTTATGACCCTAAAAAACAGCAATATAACATTAACTACACAGGCCATCTTACTGATGAAGCTAATTGGTACTCTAATTTTATTACACCACTATTCTTTAAAATGTTTCATATTCAAAGTTATATCTATAGAGACAAAAGAGAAAATAAAAACTCCATTCGAATACTTATGAAATCAAAAGCAATATTTACATTCTTCCATTCATGTTTAGGCTTACCTTCTGGAAAAAAAGATACTTGTGGAGTTCCGAATCTGATAAAAAATGGTTCTGAAGATATAAAGAAAGCATTTTTAAGAGGATATGTTGATACTGATTTTTCTTTAACTTTTACACGACGAAAAAAAGAAGGACTAAATAAATATCCCAAGATCTGTTTAAGTACAAATAACAAACAACTTGCAAAGGATACAGTTACATTACTTCAGGAATTAGGATATACACCTTATTGCCGTTATAATTTTTATAGGCCAAGATATCAACAACCCCATTTTTCTAATGAAATTAATATCAATGGGCATGAACAATTGGAGAAATGGATACAAGAAATAGGTTTTTCCTCCCCTAAACATCTTACTAAATATTTGATCTGGAAAAAGTATGGATTCTGCCCACCTTATACTACTTTAAAAGAAAGAGAGACTATTCTTTTAGGAGATCTCCTTATTACAGACATACCTTTTCGGAAAAACGCAAAAGGCTTATAAAGCATCAAAAATTCCAAATTCTCAACGGGCCCGTAGCTCAGCCTGGCTGGAGCACTAGATCCAAAAGATCTGCTCATTCGACTGATAACAAAGTCAGGTATCGAGAGGTCCTGCGTTCAAATCGCAGCGGGCCCATTCTTTTTTACAAAAACTTAAAAAGCATTTTCTCTTCTGACAGACCATGAAGAAAAAAGAAATTCCTAAAATCATTACCGATGTAGGATTTGATTTTGACTGGGACACAAAAAAAGTCTGGCGCTTACACTATCCTGTAGTAGAAATGGACATCAAAAATCTTGTCTGGCATTTTGATATTCCTTTCTGGGAAATTGCAGATACAGATGATTACAATCTCAGTGCATGGGATGTGATTCAAAACCCTAAAAAACATACACTGCACGAACAAAAAATACAGAAAGCAGATCTCAAATATCCCATAGACATCATGAGAAATAAAGGAAAGTGGCTTATCCTTGATGGCCTACATAGACTTGTCAAAGCATACCAACAAGGACAGACAACAGTTACCGTACGAAAAATTCCCAGAAAAGAAATTAAAAATATACAGCCTTAGAAAAATTCTGCATATAATTTTTGTACAGCACGTTCCATTTTTTCTTGATGCACTGCAACAGTAATATTACTTGGCACTCTCTGTGGACCAAAACGTTGTAACCCGTTTCTTGTTACTGAAAGGGTATCAGGCTGAATTGTTTCTTCAAGATGGGCACACATCTTCTCAATATCTTGTGATGTTGCATGTACAGATGTCCCTATAGAAATAGAATCAATGGTTGTGGAAATACCTGTGATGGGAGCGGATGCTTGTGCAAAAGAGTTCATCACTGCCCTTGCAATACCATACTCACTATTCATTCCAAAACGCTCAATGTAATAAATGGTCGTACTAGGTACTGTTCCACCAAGAATAGGGCCGTAGCGAGCGCTTACTTCTCCATCAAGGACTTGTACAATTCTTTCTTGTAAGGTCAATGGACCAGTAATGCCTTCTCCTACAACAGACACAAGAGCTTGATTTTCTCCTTTTGCCCTAACTTTATACTGTGACTCAAGTACGCTATCAAGATCATGAGCTGTAGATTTGCTTAACTCTTTGTTTTCCACAGCAATGGACACAAGACCATTTTCTGTTGCAATCATGTCTACAGAAACTCCTCTTACGGAAAACACATCAAAGAGTTCTTGGAAAAATTGAGGATCATTTTCTCTTCTTATGCTATAAATTACAAAACCAGGTTTTGCTGCAATGCCTACAAGGGCTTGTTTTCTCACGTCTCTTTCCAGGGCAATTCTTGTCCCAGGAATTTCTGGAGTAAGCAGTGAACGCACACGCATAGAAACTTTTGCTTTTCTACACCATGTCATCGCTTCTTCTTGAAGAATCGTATTTCCTCCATAGGATAATTCTCTTAATTCTCTGTAGGTCATTTCTTCTATGATTCCTGCATGAGGAACATAGGTAGGATTTGTTGCACGAATACCTGGCTCTTCTTTGAGATTGACATTTTCCTCAGCATGAAGGCTTGCTGCAATGACGTCAGCGGTAAGATCTGATCCTCCTTTTGGAAGTATGACTGTACTCCCCCTACTGTCTCTACCATAAAACCCACCAATAACAAAAACATCAGTATCTCCATTAAAACACTGTGTGTGTACTTTGAGTACTTTTCCATTCCCAAAATCAGAACTAGTGAGTAGGACATCTCTTGCATCTACCCAACGTGAGTTCATGCCTCTATTGGTAAGATACCTGTTCATTTGCCATGCTTGAGCATGTTCGCCTAAGTACAGTATGTCATCCTCTCTTTGTGTATGCATAAGGCCGTCATCAAGAATAGAGCGCTCAAAATGAAAACCTAATGGGGTAGCAATGGATTCATACATTCCAATAATTCTGTCTCTTGTATCTTCACCTTTTGCTTTTCTTCGAAGAAGCTCGGTGACACGGTTGTCTCTTTTCTCTCCTTCACATGCAGGCGCAGACACAACAAGCACCACTTTATTTCCTGCCTTCACTTCTTTTTGTACCTCTTCTTCTAGACGTTTATAGCCTTGTGCAGAACCAGTAGACATTCCTCCAGATTTGAGTACTTTAAAGTTGACCACGTAAGAGATCCTCCGTTGTTTCTTTTTTTCGGATTAAAAAATCTTTTTCATTGTCAATGAGAACTTCTGCAGGAAAACTTTGACCATTGTAACGCGAAGCCATCACAAAGCCATATGCTCCAGAAACTTGAATCGCAAGAATATTTCCCTCTTGCAGCTTTGGCATAGCACGATCTCTTGCAAAGAAATCTGTCGTTTCACATACTGGGCCAACAAGATTATAGCTCTCTGTATTTTCTTTTTCTGGATCATTTGCTAAAATAAAAGGATGATATGCATCATATAATGCAGGACGGATTAAAGTAGCCATACTTGCATCAAGACCAATAAATTTTCCCTTTACTGTTGTTACTTCTGTAAGAATGGTACCGGACTGAGCAACAATATATCTGCCTGGTTCAATGATTAATTTTGCCGGATGCGTAAATGCTTGTCTAAACACTTTTCCTAAATGGTGCATGTCTATGGGGCTTTCTCCTGGCTCGTATGGCACCCCAAAACCACTTCCAAGATCTATCCATTCAAAGCGAATATCTAAAGATGTTTCTATTCTTGCAGCAATTTCTAATACTTTCCTTACTAATTTTTGAAAATATTCCTCATCAAAGATTATACATCCTGTATGGACATGTAATCCAAAACGTTTTATGCCAGATTCTTTTGCTAGGGCATATGCTTTAGAGAGCGTTTCTTCATCCATGCCAAACTTTGAACCTTCGCCACCGACATTTACCTCATTAAATTTTCCTTTTCCAAATCCAGGATTTACACGAAAAGATATTACCTGCGGAGTTCCATACTGAAGAAGTCTAGGAAATATAGAAATATCATCTAAATTTATCAAGATCCCTAACTGCATAGCCTTTTCTAAATCTTTGTTTGTTGGATTCACTGTCGTAAACACAGATTTGCTCATATCAAAACCTGCTTCTTTTGCAAGGGTCATCTCGACAACATTACAACAATCCGCACCTACACCTTGCTGGGCTATGAGTTTTAATAGAGTAAAATTAGCATTTGCTTTAATGGCATAACAAATGTTTGTATTTGGAAAGGCATCTTTTAGATCTTGTATTTTTTGCAGAATAATTTGTTTATCATAGACATACAAAGGAGTGCCATATTTCTTTGCTATTGCAACTGCTGAAAGCTTTCCTATTTGTAGTTCCATGGTGTCCCAGGGAATAAAATACATATTTAAAAAGCTTAGCCTATGCGAGAGCCAGACTTTGCAGTTTTTTCTGGGCTGAGAATGATGAGCTTTCCATCGGAGTCTGCTGCAAGGAGCATCCCATGACTTTCTACACCACGAATCACTGCAGGTTGAAGATTTGTAAACACAGCAATTTGTTTTCCGAGTAATTCTTCAGGTTTGTAATGCTGTCGTATGCCTGCTACGATTTGACGAGCTTTTTCTTCTCCTACATCTACTTGGAGAATGTAGAGACGATCTGCATTGGGATGCGGCTCTACTTTACGAATAGTCCCCACTTTGAATTTTAACTTTTCCCAATCGGAAAAGGGAATAGATGCTTGCGTTTCTT
>JAHFJQ010000007.1:0-5854 GCA_023245755.1 archaeon
ATTGCTGGCAAGTGTACTGCAGCAGAAGAATCCTCTATGTTCCTTTCTCCAGTATATCCTTCCTGATACACACGGTGAAAAGGGTGTTGCTCGTGTTGGTCTAAAAGCTGTACCGCTAAATCCGTATAAAATCCTGCTAAAAGTTCATGATAGGATGCTACTTTTGCCCTTGCTCTCCCTCTTTTTGGTATAAGAGCATGTGGCATATCATGTATTGTTGCGTAGTGGATGAGTTCTCTCATTGCTGTGCATAGCTATCCTTATATTTATTCTACTCTTTTGAAAAGACTAGGAACTTTGTGATGAAAATCTGTTCTTAATGACCAAGAACATTTTCCTTCTGGTTCTAAATAATTTAACCCCGCACCAACACGGGAGTAAACATCATACATTTTTGTGGGATCAGGGCCCCATTTTAAAAAATGTGCTCTCCTTCTCGCGTTTTTCTGGTTCCTATCTATTATTGCTTCCCAGGTATTAATCACTGGACCAATAGTACCTTTATACCAATCTCCCCAAAACTCGCATTCTTGATCAGGAATTCCAAGAAGAGCTTTGTACATAGGATCACGCACGAAATCTTCTATACGCATTAAACTCAACCCTGGTGGAGAGCATCTTGTTTGCGCATCCATGACAAAAACAACCCTATCTCCTTTTGTATTTGTTTTTCCATCACTTGCAAGATACTCTTCAAATATTTGCGAAGGAACACTTTCTATAGGACTGTCCCTCAAAACTTCTTCAACTTCCTGGGTGCTCACTAATCCCGAGCTGAGACGAGTTATTAAGGAGAAGATATCATTTTCTCTTCTTCTTTTTTCTTCCATAAACTTCAGGGAAAGGAAAGGATGTGGTTCATGAACAAAAATGAGTTTTGCTTCTCCTGATGCGGAATATCCAGACAAGACAAGAGAACCCGTAACTATTTTTCTTGTACAAAGAGGATGAGAGGGATTATCTAATTGCATTCGTGCGAGTTCAGGAGCAAATAATGGGCGATAGCCATTTCCTGTTACTACGGATAACCAATGGGGAGGAAGAGCCAAACCAGAACTGTCCGAGCTAGGAAAGTCATATACAGGCCTCTTTTCGAAAACAGGCTGGCCATGACTTTCGCCTACATAGTCATCCACCAAAATTTCTGTTAAACCTGAGTCTACCATTGTTCTTCTGTGAGATAGCAGGTTTATATACTTTTGTTTCTTCACCTCTTATAAGGGGTAACAGACTAAGGCTTTTAAAAGGCATAGTCTCTACAACCATAATGGATATCATACAATACGCAGGAAAGGGCTACCATGCAGAAGTGCTTCGAGGTATACCAAAGAACCCTTCTAAAGAACTAACAATAGTTCAAGGAGGAGATGATATTCTGAATAGAGCTGCAGTGTCTTCTCACTCTGTCGATATCCTCTTAGATCCTCATTTAGGTAATAGGAAAGATTTCATGCACCAAAGAAATTCTGGACTTAATCATGTGCTTTGTGCGCTTGCAAAAGAAAATAATGTTGCTATTGGATTTTCCTTTTCCAGTATCCTTCATGCAGAAAAAAGAGGAGTTCTTTTAGGGAGGATTATGCAAAATATTCTTCTTTGTCGAAAATATAACATTCCTATGGTGATTGGGAGTTTTGCAAAAGAGGAATGGGATGTGCGTAATGAAAAAGACCTCCAAGCTTTTTTTCAAGTATTAGGTATGACTGGCAAAGAAGTGCAGATGGATTTTGTAGAGAAACGACTAGACTACAAAAAACGATTTGTGCAAAAAGGCGTGATGCTCGCCCACTAAGATTTATATATTTGAATAGATATAGCAAAAGCTTATGAGAGGTTTTTGGCGTATATGTTCTATTCTTCTGTTTTCTCTTTTTCTTGTTAGTTGTTCTTCTCAAACGGATACAACAGAACTTTCTTCTTACGGGGATAGGTATATTATTGATATTCATGCACATATCTTGCCTACAGACCAAGAAATCAATGATCAGTTTATTGAAGATTTAGTTGTAGAAGCACAAGGTGCAGGCGTTTCGAAAATTGGCCTTTTCTTGCATGTACGACAAGAGCCAGATAGACCTCCAACGTACTCTGAAGACCATGATATTATGGTGCTTGAAGCATATGAAAGCTATCCTGATGTGATAATTCCTCTGCTTGCAGGTTTTGATCCTGCCGATCCTAACGCTGTCTCTTATGTTGAAGAGCAATTGAAAACTGGAAAATGGAAAGGTATTGGTGAATTAGATTTGCGAAACCAAGTAAAGAAAACAACAACACAAATGAATGATCCTACTATGATGGAAATTTACAACATTGCTGCAGAATATGATGTCCCTATCTTTTTCCATTATGATTCTTGCTATGAAACAGATTGTGATTCTGGAAAGGCAGAATATGAAGAAGCGGTTGCGCAAAATCCCGATACTGTCTTTATTACTGCGCATAGATGTGATGAAGACCTTATGAAGAAATATGATAACCTCTATTGTGAACCGGAAAGTCTTGATTCCATTCTCCCAGATGCTTCCTTGTTAGATAGAGTTATAATAGGAACAGATGTCCAGCATACTGATCTCAAAGTTCAAGGTGGAAAGTATAGCTATGGAGAGTATATTGTAGCAATACGTGAAAACCTTGGAAGTCTTGATTCTGATACACAAGCAAAAATCATGCATGAAACTGCTGAAGAAATATTTCATCTATCTTAGAAAAATATATTAATCTAGATTACAATAGATTTTTTATGAAAGCTTCCTTGTTCACCAGATTATTTTTCCTTACCACAGTTATTTTATTTATTTTTGGTTGTTCTCAAAACACAGATTCGTCTGATACTCAAATAGCTATGCAAGATAGCTCTGATTCTAGTGATGATACCCCTTCTTGGGTTCCAGAAAACCCTTCCAATGGGCCTTGGAAATCAAATTTATACCTCTCTACATCTGAAGATGGATTAAGCTTTAGTGGAAAAGAACTTCTTGTTGAGCATGTCGGTGTTCCTAATCTCTTATTGACTTCTTCAGGAGAATTGATTGCAGACTATCAATATTTTTCTTATGAAGATGAGGATCTTTTTGGTGTTATTGGATATTCTGTTTCTGAAGATGATGGAAAAACATGGACAGATCCAAAAGCAGTGGTCATTACCGGATTACCCGAAGCAACAACATCTATGCCAACAAGTGCGGGAGAAGTTTCTGTGCTCAGAGCAGTTGATCCTACACTTGTGCAACTCTCTGATGGTTCCTTGCGGCTTTATTTTACCTATCAAGCAGAGGGTGAATCCTATCCTCAACCTGCATCTGCACTCAATGCTGATGGCGATATCACTGGAACTTTTGTGTATGAAGGCACAATTCTTGACTCTCCAGAAGAAGCAGCATTACTTGATCCTTCAGTAGTTTATTTCAATGGATTATGGCATTATTATACCTGGAATGTTGCACAAGAAGGAATAGGCGGATCACCTGACCCTTCTACGCCTCAAGATGTAGATAATTATCATGGGACTTCAGAAGATGGAATTACATTTACTTTAGAAGACCCAGTTACTTTAGATATGGGCTTTTTAGGGCAAGCAGTTGTCGTAGATGGTGGTCTTCGTTTCTATGGAACAGGAACTGGAGGAATTGTCTCTGCCTTCTCTTCTGATGGATATACTTTTGTTATGGATGAGGGAAATAGATTACAAGCTGGTGGTGGGGATCCAGGTGTTGCACAATTAGATGATGGAACTTTTGTGATGATCTACACTGGGCCTGAATCAACAACATCTCCTCCTCAATAAACTTTTAAGAAAGCTTTATATTTCTTCTTATAATTTACTGTTCTATGGTACTTCTTTTAGGAGCGGACGAAGCTGGACGTGGGCCAGTCATCGGCCCGTTAGTGATGTGTGGTGTTGTTGTTGAAGACAAAGACTTAGCGAAGCTTGCAGATATAGGAGTAAAAGATTCTAAACTACTTACTGAACGAAAAAGAGAAGCACTGTTTGAACCTATTAAAAATATTGTCAAAAAATACAAACTGATTATTATTGAACCTCAAGAAATTGATGATGCAGTAAATTCAACCAGCTTAAATTTAAACTTTCTTGAAGCGATCAAAACTGCATTGATCCTTAACGAATTAAAACCAGATAAAGCTATTGTGGATTGTCCCAGTAATAACATTTCTGCATACAAAGAATATTTACAAAATCTCCTTACAGTGAAAATGGACTTAACTTTAGAACATAATGCAGAAAAACACCTGCAGGTTGCTGCAGCATCTATTCTTGCAAAAGTAACACGAGATAGAATTATTGAAGAAATGAAAAAGAAATATGGAGATATGGGCTCTGGCTATCCCTCTGACCCCAAAACGAAAGCATTTCTTCTCAAGAATGCAAAGAAATATCCCGAACTTTTTCGAAAATCTTGGGCAACCTATAAAAACCTTGCACAGCAGAATCTAAAGGATTACTAGCATCATAAAACTTATATACTTTCTTTGTTCCTTTTCTTTTATTGGAGGAACTTATATGAAAAAACTATTAACAATATTATCTTTAGTGGTTCTCTTTACACTTTCTAGTGTTCTTGCTGAGGATAGTACAGACACACAGCGATTTGAAGTCGCACAGGCGCATGTCGCATTTCAAGCGGCAAAGATAGATGTGGGCATGACTACAACTATAAACTACATTCAAGAACTTGGTGGTGACACAAGTGCATTAGTCACCATACAATCAGACTTTGAAACTCTTTCTGCGCAAGTAGAAACATTTACTTCTCTTGCTGGCCTTCGTGCGGGCAACGAGCAAATGAGAGACAAAGTCAAAGAATTTCGAGATACCGCAAGACCACTTGTTGAAGACAATGGTGGAGATGTTGAGACATTGCGAGCAAACATAGAAACTGCTGTAGAAGCTGATGCAGATGTAACTGCTGCAAAAGAAGCCTTTGCAAGCATTGCAGAAAGTTTTACCACGGATCGTTTTGATAGACACTATGAACGACTCCAAGCGATCTATGATAGAGTCTCTGCACAATATGGAACAAGTAACCCTGAAGAAGTTGCAAACCTGCAAAGTATCTTAGACTCTATTTCCGCTTTAGGAGATACTCTCAAGAGTGCAGCTGCATCTGGAGATCTTGAAACGATTAGAGAAACCTATGATTCTATCCATGAACTTAACCAAGAATTCATCCAAGCAGTACAAGACCTTTCTGCAGGAGATGGCAATGGAAGCCCTATGGGAGAACATAACGCAGAAGGACAAGGACAAAGAGCAGAAAAACTTCTGGAAGATATGAATACTGCAATTAGTGAACTTAGTGCCCTTGGCTATGATACCTCTAGTTTAGAAAGTATATATGCAACAGCACAGACCGATGCGAGTGCAGCAGAAAGCTCTGGAGACTACACCACTTTTCAAGCAGATGTAGAAGCCTATCTTGATGCGGTGAAAGAACTGGTTGGAGTGAATAGCCCACGTCTTCATAGACTAGAGCATTCTCAAGAAGCTTTTGTTGAAGTACATGCAAGTGTAGGAACAGGAACTATGTCTGCAGAAGCTGAAGAAGAAGCAGAAGCTTGTACGGATGCAAATGCAGATGGAACATGTGATGAAGATGCAACTGAGGAAGGTGAATAAAATGAAAAGAATTTTTTCTCTTTTAGCAGTATTACTTCTTCTTGTTGGAGTCTTTGGATGTGCACAGAAAACTACTGAAGAAACAAGTACGAGTACAGAAGAAAGTACGAGTTATAGTAGTAGTACAGAAGATATGAGCACAGCAACAGATGAAGCAAGTGATGACTCAGACCTTGAAGTCACCAGCGAAGAAGACGAACTGGGTGAACCCATTTA
>JAHFJQ010000007.1:5864-16209 GCA_023245755.1 archaeon
ATTTTTTCTTTTTTATTTGATTTTTTCAACCTTATTGTTCTAGGATATTTATCTTTAAAAATAGCTCTGAAAGATAAAGAATATGCTTTGGAATCCGCAAAGGAGAGTAGCTTATTTACCAGAGCTTGCTCAAGGATATTTTCGTGAAGAGGCAGGCTTTTTACTTCATGATCTTGAAGAAAACAGACTCGAAGTTGTACTCATACCAGCACCAGAACCTATGCATCGTGGCCATAAAATCCGCGCCGTGCAAAACTCCAATCCAGATTGGTATAGAAGTCTTTACTGGGAAAAACCACGTATCTACCGCTATCTCTCTCTTCCTTCTCTGAAAAGAATTGCTGAAGGTAGAGATGGAAATTTTAATCCTAGAAATTGGAAATATCATTTAGATACCAAGTATAGAGATCTTATCTATGAAAGATTAACGAAAGGATATACTGATGAAAGACAGGGTCCTATTGCGCCTTTTGCAGCTGTGCGAAGAATTTTTGATCTTCCCTTTATTGATGGTGAGCTAGAGGGTTTAGAACAACTTTGTTTGACAACAGAACTCCCTATGGAAAAAAGAGATAGAGATCGTATCCTTTACTAGATCCACCCATAGAGGTTTCTTGGAAATAATGCTGGAAAAATTTCAAGGAACTGTCTTCTTTTATACGCCTGGTGTGCGACTTCCGGTCTTTCTGTACGAATATGGTGATCTTGTAAAGTTAAGAGTTGTATTTCTACTGGAACTCGTTCATAGAATATTCCTGGAAGGGCAATTGCTCTTTGTACAGGGACAGGGATTCTTAATATAAATTTAATAACACCATAGTCCGCACTTGAAGCTGAGCCAGTCCTATTTTTTCGAGTATCTTTATACCTTTCAAAAGTGCCTACAGGTCTTGTTTCTTTTCTTAGGAAGGTGATCAGTGCATCTCTTTCCGCATCATTTCCTACAATGAGTTCTGCACCGAGATAATCTTTGATTTCTTCTGCTTGCTCTCTTTCTTTGTAGATTTTCATCAAGATAGATTTATAGTTAGGAGCATAGCTTTGATCAGGACCAAGATATTTTACGCGAAAGGGCATAGGAATATCTTTTGAAGAATATACTTTTATGTCTGGAATTGTATCCCAACAAGAAGAAATACCACCTTTTTCATTGCATGATGTTCTATTTGTAAATCCCAGAAGATCTTCTAAACTTTTTCTTACCAAAGGAGCATACTGTACTGCATTTAAAACTAGAGGGCATTCATCAATTGTTGTCGTTCTATATCCTAGTTCTAATAGTCTGCATGCCTCGTATGCTTCTCTCTTTACACGATTTCTGAACTCTTTTCTTCCCCTTTCAAAATTAAACTGTGCATCTGTCACAAAAGAGAAAAGATCAAATGGCTCTGGAGGTAAGTGTACTTCTAAGTCTTCAAAGTATGCGGGCACATGTTCTTGGAGCAAAGCATTCACTGCCGCAGTTCCTCTTTGTACTGCTTGACAGAAAAGGGTATTTACTTCTTCGTCTGATCTTCCTGGAAAGAGAGTAAAACGAAATGCATTGAGAGGATAGTTGCGCTCCCGGGCTAATACTGCAAGACGGGTTGTATTCTTGCCTAAAAAAGGCATGGTTGGATCTATAAAAGGAAACTTATGCCAGATGCTTTGCGCATCTGCTTCATGAACATAGAGCTCTTCTGCAAGTTGCATAGAAAAAATAATTTATACTCTTCTTAAAAAGGTACCTATATAAAAAAGAGGAACAAAAGAAGATACGCTAGAGGAACTGCCCATAGGACATTATATTGTGTTCTTCTATGCAGGCGATCTACAACTTCGGTTTTCTTTCTCTCTTGTAATTCTAACATTGCAACATTAATGATGAAACTAAAGAGAAGAACCATATAGGTAACCATCATAAATTTATCTGCAAAGGTGAGGTAGCCAACTGGAGGAATTTGATTGCTAATAGACACATGAAACATTACGGAAGCAACTAAACTTGAACCAGCCATTGTTAAACGAGTGGAAACTTTATCTGGATCAATAAGGAAACTAAACACTACTACGAGCATGATGAAAATAACAGGAAGGAAAGTTTTGAGGAAGGCATTGAGAACTATTCTAGAAATATCAATACTAAACACATATTGAGAATAGGTTTCATCATACACAGAATAGTTATGCTCGGATACATTTGCTGACCAACCATCCATGTTCCAGCCTGTAAAAACAATAGAGTCATCTATACCAGACTCTTCAAGATTAGGTATGTAGATTAAGTCCTCTGTTGTCTTTGCTTTATCTTCTATTATAATTTGCATCTTTTGTGCATCAAAGGGAAAGGACCGTAAATCAATAGGGGAGTTTAGGTTTGCTTGGATTCTGTAAAATTTTTCCTTTGGCTCATCAATAATTTTTTCTATACTTGCAGCACGACCGTTCATGAATTCAAAGTTCTCTGGATGACATTCTACTTCACATTTCATAGAAAGGTAGAAATCTGCGGTAAAAGATCCAGTTGCAATATCGAATTTGCCCAGATTAAGTACATAGAGACCAACTTCTACTTGGTCTTGTGCTGCTACAATAGGGATACAGATGATTGTTAAGAGAAAAAGGATAAAGAATTTGTTCATACAAGAGTTGGAGAAAAGTTTTTGTTTATATAATTTTTGTACTTTTTTGATCTCTTTTTTTGAAGTTATATTCTTTAGTATATGAATGTTTATAAAGCTCTCAAATGTAGGGAAAGGTACTGTATCTTGGTATACGAAGAGATGTGTACCACAAGATATTGTGGTCTGCTATGAGGTGTGTCTTTTGTCAACATTTGGAAACGAAGGTCGTGGATAAGAGAGACATTGATAGCGAAACAAGACGAAGAAGGGAATGCTTGAAGTGTAAAAAGAGGTTTACGACTTCTGAACATGTACGAGAAATTCCTTTAGCTATTGTCAAAAAAGATGGTCGAAGGGAACACTTTGACCATGATAAACTCAAACGAGGGCTGCTGCGTGCGTGCGAAAAACGACCTGTGCCTGTAGAAAGAATAGAGCAGGTGGTGGATAAAATTGAAGCAGAGCTTCGAAAACTCAACATCAAAGAAATTAAAAGCATAGTCATTGGCGACAAGGTTATGAGAGAGCTCAAAAAGCTTGATCCTGTTGCCTACGTACGATTCGCTTCAGTGTACAAAGAATTCAAGGACATTGAAGATTTCAAAAAAGAGATATTAGAAATAAAAAAACGATAAGGATGGTGTAAAAAATGGCTGATGGTTCTGCAACGTTAAAACCGACAAAATATTCCACTATGGTTATACCTTTTGATAGAGAAAGACACATTACTGTTGATGCTGCACGAGCAATGGTTTCTGGTGTTGAAGGTTTAGATCCAACAAGACTAGAAACAGCGTTAACAAGAGGCCAAATGATTACATACCCATTCAAACAAGGCCCGCATGTTGATCGGCTTGATGTTGGAAGAGTATACCATGATGCACCTAGAGAAAAAAGAGGACTGAGTATTGATAGATATTTTACGGATGGAAAGGTACATCCTTTAGATACAGCAGGGCCTTATGAAAGAAGAGACCTCCAACTTACCGATGTTGCAGGAAAAATTATTTGGGAACTTAAAGATGCTGAATTCCCATCCAGCTGGTATGCAAGTAAAGAAAGGTGGGCAGAAAATGAAGCCCAAATTGTTGCGCAAAAATATTTTTTTAGACCTAATGATACAGAATGGAAGAGTAAACTTAAAGATAAAATTAATGTTGATCATGAGAATTCTTTTCGTCATCTTATTACAAGAGTAGTGAACTTTTTTGCAGATGAAGGAGATAAACTAGGCTATTTTGCTACTCCAGAAGATAAAAAAACATTCACTGATGAATTAACTTATCTTACTGTCAATAGAATGTGGGCATTTAATTCTCCTGCCTGGTTTAATGCAGGATTATACAATGAATATGGAATTGCTGGAACAGGAAATAGAAACTATTGGAGAGACCCAACTACAGGAAAAGTTTCTAAGATTGAAGGAGAATATACCCATCCTCAACTCCATGCTTGTTTTATTAAAGGACCAAGAGACGATTTAGAATCTATTCTTGCACATGTCGCAGATGAAGGAGCAATCTTTTCCTGCGGTTCAGGTATAGGACAAGACATTGGAGTTCTTCGAGGAGATGGAGAACCTCTCTCTGGAGGAGGAAAAGCTTCTGGAGCTATGAGTTTTCTTCGCGTCTTTGATTATGCTGCAGGAACAATTAAATCTGGTGGGAAGAGTAGAAGAGCTGCACGTATGACCACAATGAGACATACGCATCCAGATATTCTGGAATTTATTGATAGTAAACTCAAAGCAGAATATGCTGCACATATTCTTATGACTGCAGGACACTCTGGAAGTATGGATGGAGATGTTTATACGATGGTTCCACACCAGAATACCAATCACTCTGTACGTATTGGTGAAGATCTCTTTGAGGCTCTTGCACGTGGTGGGAAAGTTGAACTACGAAGAATAAAAGATGGTAAAGTGGTCAAAGAAGTTGATGCACAACATATGCTCAAAAAAATTGCGTATGCAGCATGGAGAACAGCTGACCCAGGAGTACAGTTTGATGGAAAAATCCAGGAGATGCATACCTGTAAAGAATCTGGAAGAATTAACTCTACCAATCCTTGCTCAGAATATGTTTTCCTAGATGATACTTCTTGTAATCTGGGATCATTAAACTTGCTTGCATTTAGTAAGGCTGATGGTACTTTTGATGTTGATCGCTTTGAAAGAGCTATTAGTATAGCTACCATTGCATCAGATATTGCAAATGATGCTGGATCTTACCCAGTAAGAGATATCGCCATGGTGAGTCCAGAGTTTAGAACTGTTGGTGTTGGCTTTGCAAACCTGGGAGGATTACTCATGAGAATGGGAATTCCTTATGATTCTGAAAAGGCACGAGCACTTGCTGGAGGTCTTACTGCAATTATGACCGGAAATGTGTACAAAACCTCTGCACGACTTGCGGATCATCTTGGAACATTTACGCATTATGAACTTAATCGAGACTCTATGCTTGATGTTATAGGAAGACATCGAAAGAACCTTGATGATGTTAAATGGGATATGGTCCCTGAAGGATTCAGAACTGCTGCATATAATTCCTGGGAAACAGCTGAAGCAGATGGAAGAAAAGTAGGCTTTAGAAATGCTCAAGCTACCGTGATCGCCCCAACTGGAACTATTTCTTTCATTATGGGTTGTGATACCAGTGGTCCTGAGCCAGCTATTTCTTTAGCTATTGGAAAGGATCTTGCTGGAGGAGGAAGAATTAATCTTCACGTTAAAGAATTAGGAAATGCTCTGAAGAACTTAGGATACACAGCAGCACAAGTAACAGATATTGTAGAGTATGTACGAGAACCTGCTTTTACAGATGACCTAGGAAAACCTATTCCAAGATCAAGTGTTCGGGGAGCGCCACACATGACTCCAGATCATTACGCTGTTTTTGATACAGCAATAGGAAATAAAGCAAAAGAAGGAAGTATTGCTTTTGAGGGACATGTGCGAATGGTTGCAGCAATACAGCCCTTTATCTCTGGAGCTATCTCTAAAACAATGAATATGCCCAGAACTGCAACGGTAAGCGATATTTATGATGGATATCTGCTTGCGCATGACTTAGGCATTAAAGCTCTCTCTGTTTTTGTGGATGATAGTAAAGGAGTGAGTGCACTGAACTTTGGAGCAAGAGATCATACGGGTCTAAGAAGAGGACAAAAAGAAGAACTTCCTGCACTTGCAGAAGCCTTCAAAGCAAGAGTCTCTGTTGGTGGAACACCATACCATCTGATTGTGAGTGAGTATGAAGATGGAAGACCTGCAGAAATATTTTTTCAATCCCATAGAGCTGGATCTACACTTGGAGACTTACTTAAGATAGCAGGTGTTCAAGCTTCAAAAGCACTTGCTCGGGGACTAGAACTTGAAGATGTTGTAGAAGCATGGATGGGACATCAGATGCATGAATTGGGAGGACTTGTTACTGGAGATCCCAATATTAAGACGGCACTTTCTCCTCTTGATTGGGCAGCTAAATTTTTGTTAGTTCAATATAAAGGAGATACTGACTTAGCACAAGAACCAGAAAAAGTTAAAATCGAAGATCTTAGGGGTTTTAAAAATGGAGCTTTCCGAACATATAGAAGAAGGTCGGTTGATCCTTGGAGTTTTGAGCAAGTTATAGCTGATCCAGAACTTGGAGGTTTTGTTAAAGAAACAGATCCTAGAGCCCTTGTGAGAGCAGTAACAAATGGAACGCCTAAACAACTTAAAAATGAAAGAGGAAAAACTTGCTCAAGTTGTGGGAGAATGATGACTCAAACTGCACCACATTGTTATAGCTGTTCGAACTGTGGGGATAAAGTAGGTGGCTGTGGTCAATAAGACTATATAAAGGCCTTTTCTTCTTTTCTTTCTTTTTTCTTAGCTAAAGTGCTATAAGTGCAGAATTATTTATTTTATAGTAAATAGGGCTTCCTAAAATTTGGATAGATGAAATGACGTAAGATTCTATGATTGAAGCCCCTTTCTTTGAAGGAACTGTACGAGAATATTCTGTTGGAGCCTTAAGCTGGGACTAAATATCTTATGTCAAAACAAAAAAAGATTATGCTTCTATAGGTTCTTTAGGATCAACTATAATCTCTCTGTGATCTATAGATAATGGAGTTCTGCTTACTTTGCTTATTCTTCCCGATCTTCTTGCTCTTCGAAGAAATTCTTCCTTTTCCAACAGTGCATCTCTTCCTATTCTTTCTAGCTCCCCACTCTGGGCTCCTAGAAAAGACCCTATTTCTCCCAGAAAAAGTTCTTCTGGCACCCTATAGGATAACAATACCTTTGATTTCCGGGTAAACAGAGATATCCGGGTAAGGTAGGACTTCTAAATCTTTCTGGTGAATAAAGGATATCCATAAACTGAAGAATTGATTCATCAGCGATATTGAATCTAAAATGTTCTGTTTCTATTTCCACTCGCTCTTCTCCATTTCGCATGAAAGAAGGTTCTAATACATACCACATTTTGTTAATAACTCTCGTTATATCAAATGCTTGCTCAATAGGATCTCTTGAATTTCTATCTAGTGTTACTTTTGCTTCCAGAAGTCCTCTTACTGTTGTGGCATAAATTCTTCTCCAGGGTCCTCCCTCTTGGGGAGTATAGGATTGCAAGCAAAAGAGATCTACCTCTGGACCAATACTAATAAAGCTCTTTTTTAGTTTCTCTTTCCAAACTCTTGGTACTATTGTTCTTCCCAATACTACAGCCATCCCCGGTTGGCAATAAGGAACTACCCTTGTTTTCCCTAGATTTGCAAAACTGGCATAATCTTCTGCTTCTAAAACTGCTGCTTCAATGGACAGCCTTTGCTCATACCCCTTACATCCAAACTTGACAGATAGATCCTGAACAAAATGTTCACTGGTTAGTCCCTCACCTGCACCTATTACCATATTTGCGCGTGCAAGAGAATCGTATGCTCTCAAGGAATGTTCTTTAATTACATGCATAACTTCCTCTGGAGTTTGTCTCTTTTCTCTTCTTAGTAATGCACGCACTTTTTCACGTAAGGTATATTTCGGTTCTATTTCTCTTGCAAGAATAAGTGCATTATCTCTTTCTGGTTCTTCTTCCCAAAAATATCCGACTTTACACTGTGCTGCATGATCATATGCTTCTAAAAATCTTACATTAGAATTTACCATCCTTTTCCAATGCTTGTTCTCCCTTATATATTTTACTATTCCTCAGGGACATCTTTTTCCCTTTCTCCCTTTTCTTTTATAAACGATTATCCTCCTTCTTTTCCTTTTAAAGATAAAGATCTGGTCTATTGCCAGAATTTTGCACTTTCCAGAAAAAGGAGTCTCAAAATGGTTGAAAAAGGCACAGAAAAACCGTTGCTTTTCTCTTACGACAATGCTTAAATAGAACCCAGGCAGGGGAGCCTTATGAGCACCGCCTACTTTGAACAAGAACAAGAACATACCTGTGGACCCGCTTCTGGGAGAATGGTACTTGCATCCTTTGGCATGCATAGAAGAGAATATGATATTGCACGAGTTCTTGGAACAAAAAAAAGTGGGACGAATGATGATTCTTTTATCAAGCTTGCAGAAAAATATCAATTGCGCTATTTATTTATGAGAAATGCTGAACTAAAAAAACTGAAAATGCTACAAAAAAATGGATATAAGATTATTGTCAGCTACTGGTATTCTCCAGATAAAACGGGGCATTATGCGGTCTTACACAAGGTAGGAAGAAAATATGTGCATTTACTTGACCCTTGGGCAGGACCAAACCATAAGTATAGTCTTTCCTATTTTCGAAAACTCTGGGATTGGTCACTTTGCGAGCAGCCTGACACAAATAGAAGATGGTTTTTTGCGGTGAAAGAAGCCTAACTATTTTTTCCACTGCTGTTCTTGTTTATAGATATGTTTTTTGATGACTTCTAATTCCCTGAGTACTTTTTGAATTTCTAACTCTGCCTTTCGATTCACATAATAATCATATTTAAAATTCCTTCTATCCCGTTCTGCACTTCTGTTTTGAGCCATAAGAATAATTGGGCCCTGCATTGCAGCAATGGTAGAAAGAACAAAGTTGAGAAGAATAAAAGGATAAGGATCCCAACGAAAAATAATTGCAGCCACATTTAACCAGATCCATATCATCATAAAAATAATGAAACAGATAATAAAATGCCAGCTTCCTACATGCTTTGCAATGGTATCTGCACAGCGCTGGCCTAGAGTAAGGTCACCATGAAGAAGTTCTTGTAAACGATTATTCGTATGAAGAATTCTATGACTAGATCTTCTCTCCCCCTTTTTATCCATACTCCAATATAGAGTTTGGTTCTATTTAAATGTTGCCTTCAAAAGATTATTATAGGAGAAAACTATTCTTTAGCTATGGCAGATTTAGTCGCTCTTTTAGAAAGAGCAAAAGTACAAGCAGGACTCTTTGGTATTGAGGCTATGGGAGATGAACTGCTTGAAAGAAGAACAGGTTGTGATACAAGGGGCTATCATCGCGTTGATAGCGAACCGAGAAATCCTAATCCAGATAAACCTTCAGATTTTGGTAATCTTATGATTTGCCATGATTGTGATCTCTGGTTTGGCAAATACGATGGTACAGATGTTCCTTATAGGGTTGTAAAAGTTTAAGCTGAACAAAGTATTGTTTTTAGGAAACTATTAAAAGTCTTTATTCCGTATTTGTACTATGGCAGAACTAAAAACAAAAGAGAACAATGCAAGCGTTGAAGATTTCATTCATTCTATTAAAGACAAAGAAAAAATAAAAGATGGCCTTCAGCTCCTAAAAATATTTATTGAAGTCACAGGAGAAAAACCTAAAATGTGGGGTTCAAGTATTATAGGTTTTGGTAAATACCACTATACATCTGCTCGAAGTTCTCAAGAAGGAGACTGGCCTCTTATTGGATTCTCTCCAAGAAAACAAGCTTTAACTCTTTACCTTATGTCTGGTTTTAAAAATTATGAAAAACTACTGAAAAAACTGGGAAAATACAAAACGAGTTCTGGATCATGCCTTTATATCAATAAACTAGAAGATGTAGATTTAGAAGTACTTAGAATGCTATTAAAACAATCTTATACAGATTTTAAAGAAAAAAACCGAAAACAACTCTTACAATAACATAGGGAAATCTGTTCCTTAAGAGCGAGGGAACAAAAAGGTTTATATATCGTCAATTCCTCAATGACTCTACGTAAAAGGGTGATTGATTGACTGTTATAACAAAGCTTTCTGCAAGGGGATTTAAATCATTTGCAAAAAAAACAGAGATTCCTTTACTTCCAGGATTTAATTGTGTATTAGGCCCAAATGGAAATGGAAAAAGTAATATTGTTGATGCTATCTGTTTTGTTCTTGGGAAGAGTTCTGCAAAGGGATTACGGGCTGAGAAGTCTGCAAACCTTATTTACAATGGGGGAAAGTTAGGAAAACCTGCAGCGGAAGCAGAAGTGACCATTCACTTTGATAATTCTCAAAAAAGCTTTCCTTTAGAAGACAAAGAAATACGTGTGACACGAGTGGTGAAACAATCAGGAAATAGTAGTTATTATATCAATGATAAAGCGATGACGAGGCAACAAGTCTTAGATATTCTCGCTGCAGCACGTATTGACCCTGATGGACATAATATTGTTCTTCAAGGAGATATTGTCCATTTTATGGAAATGAAACCCGTAGAAAGAAGAGTGATTATTGAAGATATTGCGGGTATTTCTGTCTTTGAAGAAAAGA
>JAHFJQ010000063.1 GCA_023245755.1 archaeon
CTTTCACCGTTTCTTCAGGCTCTTCTAAAAGTTGATCAGCTAATTTAGGATCATACTTAGTAAGTTCAAAAAAGTCTATAAGAAGGAACTGATGTCCTTTGTTTATATTCTCATGAAGTTCTTTTTGATAACTCTGTTCAAAGAATTCCTGAAATTTTTCTATTTGCTCCGCTGCATCAATAGCCATACGAATAAGGGGTAAGAAACGAAATATAAAGATTTAGGTGCTTTTTTTGAAAGATTTCCAAAGAAATTCTGAAAGATTTTCAAGGCTAAGGTCTATGATCTCGCCAAAAAACTATCTCTCTTTGTTTAGAATAGGCAGTCATATCCCTAACACAGTCTACCAGTGTATCAGGATGGGAATAAAACAAATGCATCCCTCGAGAAACACCTACCCCCATATCATCAAAGGGACCAGGACCATAAATACCATCAACAACTGCACCAAATTGGACAAGCCGAACCCCATAGTCCAAGCCTTGAGTTCTTGTAAGTCCTTTTAAAGAATCTAAAAGTCCAGAATCCCGTTCAAAAAGGTTGCCCACATGTCTCGCAAAAAGGTGAACAAATACTGCTCTTTCCACTTGTACAAGATCATAAATCATAGGAAAAACATCTCTTGAGACCTGAGGAAAAGAAGGTCTAGACAATCTCTTTCTAGAGAAAAGGCACTCCATTCTTTCTCTTATATCCAATTCCATAACCCAAAAAGAAAAGAGCCTCTTTATTAATGTTAGCATCAGGAAAACCTTTATTAAATCCCAAAAAAATAAAAGAAGAGTAATGACAGTAACTACAGAAGAAGAAACAATTTTAAATTCTATCGTTGTACAATCAGAAAATGATCCCTTAAACCCTGAATTTCCCCCAGAAAATCCAAAATTTCCAGCAACACCAACCTACAAAATACAAGTTCCAGGGTTTTCAAACGTTTGGGTAAAAGATGAAAGTAAAAATACTACAGGCACACACAAAGATCGTATGGCCTGGGAAATTGTTGTAACATATAGAAATTTTCTTTTAGAGAAGAAAAAAAGTAAAACCATAAAGAAACTTCCCCATATGTCAATTATTTCTTCAGGATCAGCAGCTATTGCAATACAAACGGTACTGCAAAGATATAAGCTTCCTAAGTTGAAAGTACTTGTAGATAAAGGTATAGACGTAACCATTTTGAAGAAGATTAAGGAGCTTGGCTGTGAAGTGTATAAGGCAGATCTACAAAAGAAAGCATTGCTTTCTAAAGACATCCTAAGAATAACCAAGAATGAACAGGGTTTTGATATTACTTCTGCAGAAGCATTAGATCCTGCAACAAGATACTATGATTGGTTAAGTTATGAAATCTTAAATGAAAACCCAGACTATTGTTTTATTCCATTTGGAACAGGAAACCTCTATGAAAATATTCTTAATGTGAACAAAAAAGAAATTTATGCACAAACACACGACCCACGATTCAAAGGAGATATAGAGATTTTAAGGGATTGTAATTTTATGGGTGCAACAACAAATAATCCAAAAACAAAGGCAGTAAAACTCTACTCTTCACATCTCCCTTTCGTACATTATGATGAGCAATGGATACGGCTATACAAAGAAGCAGGATTCTGTGGTCCAGAATCAAACGTCTTCACGGTACAGGAAGAGTATATTGAACAAGCCTTAGAAATTGTAAAAAAGCAAAACATAACAACAGAAGCTTCAGGAATTGCCGGCCTTGCACTTCTTTTGCAAATGCAAAAGAAAATTCCTAAAGATAAAAAAATTCTTATTATTAACACAGGAAAAACAAAACTCTAAGAATTCTGAAAGATTTTCAAAAAATTGGAAGAAAGCTATATAAAAAGAAATACCCTTCAAGAAAATATGAGTGAAAAAGAGTTTTGGAAAATAATAGAATCTTTATTTGAACAAAAAATCGAATTAAAAGAAGAAAAGGTAGGGAAAAAATGGACAGAGACACAGACAACAGGGAAAATGATCAAGGTATTCTAAATTTTGCTCTAGTTATTCAACAAACAAAAATGAAGGATTCCCTCTTTTTTGACATAAAGGCAAGAAATCAGGGAATTCATGATGCTAATGTCATTCTGATAATAGAAGAATGGATAAAAAGAACAAAAGCAAGATATCAAAATGAACTTGTAGGCAATAGTTAGGAGCTCATTAATTCTAAAAGCGACGTAGGAATACCAGAGCAAACCCCAAGGCAAAGAGCAAGACTAGAAGCAGACAATCCTAAATAACTTGTAAGCACAGGTCTTTGATAACTCCATCGCTTTGCACGAGTTTCAGCAGTATCAAAAACACTGGGATCAAGTTCTTCACCAGTAAAGGCCTTAGTAACACCCATTGCAATACCTTGACCAATACCTTCTCCTATTGCATAGCCCAAATCTGCAATATACGCAGAAGCAAATTTCGGGAAGAAAGTTCGAACACCATAGGCTCCACCACCGACTAATGCTAGAGTACTACCAACTACTGTAATAGTTTCAAGATCCATATTAATAGCCTCCACCAGTATCAGTTCCAGAATCATAAGGAAGAGAAGAAGTATATCCACCATCAATTCCACCAAAGATATCCTCAGAAGAAGCGAGTGTACCATTTGCACAAACAAAATACCCAATAGCAGCAATCCCCACTACAACAGTAGCCAATCTATAAGGGAAAGGAATACGTAAAATCTCATCATCTAACATTCGTAACTCATCATCTAAAGTCATTGCACTTACCAACCGTTTCTAAAAAGAATACTTAGTACTAAAGCAAAGCTAAGACCCACAAGCATATTCAAAACATTCTCAGAAGTAACTGTACTAGTGAGAATAAAAGTAACAAGAAGATAGACCAGTATCCAAATAGCACTAAGAGTAACTGCATCTCTACCTTTGAATATTCTCTGAGGAGGAGTTTTCTTTGCCATTTCTATTTATATCCAACCTTAGCAAGTTCTTTAATCAAAAGATCAACAGCTTCATGTAATTTCGCTTCAGATCGTGTTCCTGTACAAACAATCTTTCCATTACTAAACAACAAGAAAGTAGCACGTGTACCAGGTAACTTGTAAACAAGTCCAGGAAATTGTTCTGGTTCATATTCAGTATTACTTAATTGAATAGCCAAAGCGTTTAAGTTAAGATCTAAACCAATAGATCCAGAAGCTACAAGATTTTGTACGGTAAATTTAGGTTGTACAGTAATTTTCACTTTAATCTTTTCAACATTTTTGATAATCATATCAATAGAATCTTTCACAATCTGCATGCTTTTCGCACCAGTACACACGATTTTCCCAGAACTAAAAATCAAAGCGGAGGTCTTAGGCTCTTTAATTCTCATAACAAGCCCAGGAAACTGCTCCGGATTATATTCTGTATTAGGAAGTGCTTCTGCTAATTTCACAAGAGGAATTGCTCGCTCAAGGCTTGCAGTCGCAACGATATTTACGATTTTAATTTCTTTCTTCACTGCCATTGTATAGCCTCCAAGATATATTTTAGCTGATAATGTTAGTCAAAACCTCTTTATAAAGCTATTTAAAGCTATGCTATCCCCTAGTAGAGACTATTTCGGATAATACTTCACAGCGTAGAACACTCTTCTCCAGATGTTTAATAATCGTACTCCGATAATACGTAAGACATTTTGAGAAGCTAAAGCCACAATATATTCTGCAAGATCCTCTGACTGTAACATTTTCCATTTCTTCCTATCTACAGCCAAATCAGTAACGATATCTGTATCCACACCTGCAGGATGTACAAGGGAAACAATAATACCATGTTTTTTTAGCTCCCCACGTAAAGATCGTTTGAAGCCCGTCACTCCATGTTTAGATGCACAGTAGGCACTCCTTCCAGATATACCCACTAAGCCTAAAACAGAAGACACGGTAATGATATGACCTGAAATTTTTTTCGCAACCATGGCTCGTGCAGCTTCCTGTGTACAATAAAAAACACCACTAAGATTTGTATCCATCGTATCTTTCCAGTCTTGCAAAGAAGTATCTAAAAGAAAAGCATTTCTTCCAATACCAGCATTATTCACTAAGATATCTACATGCCCAAATTGCTTTTCAGCAGTAGAAAAGAGCTTTTTTACATCTTTTAACTGCGTCACATCTGTTTGCACAACAAGACAAGGAACACCCAAGCCAACAATCTGTTGTTTTAAGCTTTCTAACTTCTCCACTCTTCGTGCTGCTAAAACAACCGCACACCCTTCTTGCGCAAAGGCAAGTGCAGTTGCTGCACCAATACCAGAACTTGCTCCTGTGATAACCACAACTTTATTTTGAAGAAAACTCATCGTTTGAAGAATCCTATCACAAACTTCTTTCCCCGAATATCTCCCTCAACACGAGAAGTCACTTTTGCATGCGCATGCTCAAAATGCAAAACATCTGCTCCACATCGCTCAGCAATAGGCCCAGACCAATTTTCTAAGTGCACATCTTGCACATGCACATACAATTCAATTCTATCTTCTTTTTGTAGTCCTGCCTCTTTTCGCAAAGACTGTACTCGTCGCATAAGCTCTCGAGCAAAACCTTCTTCTTCTAATGCTTTGGTCACAGCAAGGTCTAAAACAACAGTACCATATGCAAAAGTAACAGCATGATCTCCAGAAGCCATAGTCATATTCGTTTGCACAAATTGCACCTCTTTCAAATTCGCCTGTTTGAGAATTAAAGGTAAGAACAAGTGTAATTTTGTAGAAACACTTTCATGACCTTCATGCAGATACACCACAGCTTTTTCCAGTGGCCAACGTACATTGACTTTTTCCTTATCTCGTGCAGCAAGAAGAGCTTGGACAAGTGTACTACAAAGAGTCATATTCTCTTCAAAAGAATCATTAATAAAAGACTCATCTGCTACAGGCCATGCTTGTAAATGAATAGATTCTGTTTTGAAAACATCTAAATTAATTTTTTCACTAACAAAAGGCAAGAATGGTGCAAAAAGAGTAATTGCAGTAAAATAAGAATCATACAACACTTTCTGTACTCCTGCATCATCTAAATCATCTCTAATAAATTGCACATAGGTTTTAGACAAATCAAAGAGAAGGAAATTTTTGATAGACTCCATTGCTTTATGATATTCAAGCCTATCAAGAGACACAGTCACATCCTCAATCAAACGTTCTTTTCGTGAAAGGATCCACTTGCTCGCAGGATCATCACTATACACATCTCCTTTATTTTTACAATTCTCACTAACATAACGGGCAAGATTTAAAATAATAAACAATTGCCTATGGATATCTTTTCCCGGACCATATCCAAAATTCACATTGAACTGAGGGTTCTGTGAACAATACTGCCAGCGCATAATATCTGCACCCATTTTCTGCACAGCATCATCAAACCAAATAGCATTACCGCTACTTTTATGCATAGGTTTTCCTTTTTCATCTCGTACTTCTTCATATGCAAGGATTCTTTTATACGGTGCAACCCCTTCCAAGACAACAGACATAAACAATTGTGCATAAAACCACAAACGCACCTGTGCACGCATTTCAATTTCTAATTCTATAGGAAACCATTTCTTCCAATACGTTTTATCTTCAAAATATTTTAAAGTGGAGAAAGGAACAATACCAGCATCAAGCCAGCAATCACCAACATCAGTAATTCTTTGAACTTCTTGACCACAAGCACACTTTATCTTTACTTCATCAATCCAAGGCCTATGTAACTCAGGTAAATCATCAACCAGCTTTTTGTCTACTGCTTTTTCTCGTAACTCTTTTCGTGAACCAATAACAGTAAGCTGTTTACAAGCAGAACAATCATAAAACATCAAAGGCAAGCCCCAATATCTTCTTCGAGAAATATTCCAGTCTTCCATGTTATCTAACCAGTCCTGCATAAGTTTTCCTACATGTTCAGGATACCACTCTACTGTTGCAGATGCTTCTTTCATTCTTGGTCGTAACTCATCACAAGCTAAAAACCAGGATGAATCTAAACGGAAAACTAACTCATGCTTACATCGCCAGCATACAGGATACCTATGCTTGTAATTTTCCACAGCAAAAAGGATTTTTCGGCCCTCTAGTTCTTTCACAATTTCCTCTTTAGCCTTCATGACCCCTTTTCCTGTAAGCCATCCAAAGCCTTTGGTATACACTCCAAAATCATCTAATGCAGTATCAAGAATATCTAAGCCCAGTTTTTTTCCAAGTTCATAATCCTCTTCTCC
>JAHFJQ010000008.1 GCA_023245755.1 archaeon
GAAAGAAAAAATAAAAAATCCTTCTAAATATGTTTTGTAAGAAGAGCACCATTTAAATCAAAAATAGTTTCTAAAAGATATCCCTGATAGAGAAGAATAGGAAAATAGGCCCCTCCATCTTTAGTATTTCCCATTTCTATCTTTGTCCGTAGAGCATAAAACTCTTTTCCAAATTTTTCTACACCTTCAATATTAAAATTATAAAATAAAGTTCTATAGGAAACAAATAAAGTATTCAAATCGGAAAAATGAGACGTAATAGCAGGAGTAGAGGTGATCTTCTTCTCAAATGCAAGTTGTGCAATTTTTTTATAGAGATCCCCAATTCTTTCTAATTGTTCAACAAGGTAATAAACAATATGGGGTTTATCTAACAAAATCTGTTCACCGCTATTAATCACTCTCCTACAAAAATCAGCAATTCTATTAATCTGGTCATCTTTATCAATAACCGCTTTCAAAAGGGCAGAATCATTCTTTGACAAGGCCTCAACAAGTTCTTGATTCATAGATTCAAGAGAATAAAAGAGCCGTTTAAGATAATTTTCAAAACCCTGTCCAACTTCTTCTGTAATGCTTTCAATAATGACGTAATTCTCTTTTTGCTGAGTAATCACAAAACCAACACAGGTTCTTGCAAGAATTTGTTCAATTTTTTGTAATTGGTCCTTTGTATCATACAAGATTTTTACTCTCGTATACCCTGCTTTATAGACAGCACCAACACCTCTGATCATCATACTGTGTAATGCACGAAAATCAACCTCTAACTCCTTTGAAGAAGAAGGATGCTTATCAGTACGAACAACAACAGAATTTTCTAATTCCTGAAGATGTAACTCATCGCCCTTTTGAATTTGATACTTCTTAATCCATTGAGAAGGTAAAGAAATAACGTGTGTTTTCCCACCCATAAGAATAACATTTCTTTTCATAAAAGAAGAAAATACTCAAAACTATAAAAAAGTAACGAAAATACACCCAAACCTTAAATAAGGGAAACCTTCTGAACAAAACAAATGGACTTTCTTTTCCCACACGCAGAATATAGAAAAATTCAAGGGGCATTCATGAACCAAGTCTATACAACTTTACAAAATAAAGGCCAACTTCTTGTGCATGCACCAACGGGGATAGGAAAGACCGCATCAGCACTTTCACCCGCATTGACCTATGTTCTAAAAGAGAATAAAACAAAAACCATTTTTTTCCTCACATCAAGGAATACCCAGCACCTTATAGCTATAGAGACCTTAAAAAAAGTAAAACAAAAATTTAGCCTAGATCTTATTGCAGTAGATATTATTGGGAAAAGAAATATGTGCAACCAACCGGGAGTGCAAACCTTGCGTTCAGGTGAGTTTATCGAGTTCTGTAAAGATCTCAGAGAAAAAGGGCAGTGCCAATATTACGATAACATAAAACTGAAAGGAAAAGTTTCCCCAGAGGCAGCAAATGTGATACAAAAACTCAAACAAGAATCTCCTATGCACGTAGAAGAAATGAATAGTATCAATTTCAATGCAGATCTTTGCAGCTATGAAATTGCTGGCCTTCTTGGAAAAGAAGCACAAGTAGTGATAGGCGATTACAACTACATACTCAACCCCCACATTAGAGATAGTCTTCTCAAAAGAATGAACAAAAGCCTGGGTGATTGTATTGTTATCTTTGATGAAGGACACAACATCCCTGGGCGTGCAAGAGATTTACTCACAGCAACATTAACAAGTTTTATCATTGAAGCTGCTGCAAAGGAGACGAGATCTATTGGCTATGAAGAAATCAGCAAAGACATCTTAGAAATCAAAGATGCATTAGAAAGATTAGCAAAAAAGATCCCTTTTGACAAACAAGAAGTCATTCTCAAAAAAGAAGATTTCAGTAAAGAGATCGAAAAAATTGGAAACTACGAAGAAATCATGGGCAACTGTGTCTTTGTAGCAGATCAAGTATTAGAAACGAAAAAAAGAAGTTTTACACAGTCTATCGCACAGTTTATGGAATCCTGGATTGGCCCAGAAGAGGGGTTTGTTCGCATACTTGGACGAGGAACGTCAAAAATGGGAAAAGATGTTATTAATGTCTCCTATCGCTGTCTTGATCCAGCTATCGGACTCAAAGGGCTCATGCAAGAAGCGCACGCTGTAGTAGTCATGTCAGGAACTTTAACTCCTATAGAAATGTATGCAGATCTACTAGGAGTAGATCAAAAAAAAGCAATCACTATTGAATATCAAAATCCTTTTCCAAAAGAAAATAGACTAAATATTATCGTTCCAGATACCTCTACCAAATATCAATCTCGTACAGCCATGATGTGGGAAAGCATTGCAAAAAAATGTGCTGACATTACCACAAATATTCCTGGAAATTCCATTGTATTTTTTCCAAGCTATGCTATTTTAGAAAATGTCTATGATTTTCTTCGTGAGAAATCAACGAAAACGATCTTTATTGAAGATGCAGAATTAAGTAAGGAGCAACGTGGTGACCTCTTAGAGCGCTTCAAAGACTATAAAGCTACAGGAGCCATTCTTCTTGCTGTTGCAGGAGGAAGTTTTGCAGAGGGAGTCGATCTTCCTGGAGATCTTCTAAAGGGAGTGATTGTTGTAGGGCTTCCCTTAGCACGGCCTGATTTAGAGACACAAGAACTCATTAATTACTACGATCGCCGTTTTAGCAAAGGGTGGGACTATGGATATACTATTCCTGCAATCATTAAGACACTGCAAAGTGCAGGAAGATGCATACGAAGTGAAACAGATCGAGGTGTTGTTATTTTTATGGATGAAAGATATGTTTGGCAAAATTACAAGAAGTGTTTCTCACCGGATATGCACATGAAGATAGAAAAGGATCCATTACCCCTTATGAAAGAATTCTTTAGAAACTAATTCTATAATTTCTGCACAAGGCCCTGAGCATGAGTTTTATAGGGATTATGGATAGCAGCTCGATTCCAATGAGGGCTCGTACTTATAGGCCCGCCAGTTTGAGGATCAACAAGAAAGTGAGCATCTTCACCAACAAGAAAATCATCAAATACCCAACTATTTCCATAGATATCTCGTATGAATCCAGAACCACCATTACCATCAGAAGCAGTTCTTTCCTCTAAACCGCCCTCATGATAACAGGAATCTCTAAAATGGTGATCAGAACAAAGAGGACCATAGGGATCTTGGCCATAGGTTCGTCTAGATTTCTCAACTGTTCTCATTTGACCAAGTGTAAGCATACTCTCAAAGAATGGATTTCTTTTATTTAAAGATTTGCTTATAGCAAGCTTTATTAAAACTCTAAGCGTAAGGAAACTATGCAAAAAGAGGTAAAAAAAGATATCCTCATCGTATTAAAAAGAGTCCAGCCCCTTCTTCAAAAACAAGATATTGGCAAATTAAAATCCTTAAGTAACTTAACAATACATAATGCAGGTATTTTTCAGGAGCCAGATTCTATTTCCTTATCAGTTATAGTTTTTTCATTATCAAAAATATTGAATAGACCTAGATTAACAGAAAATCCTGCAACAAATAGATTTAAAGAGGAAATCAGCGCAGAATTACTCATTGCAAAGAACGCATTAGAAGGAAACAACGAAAAAGAATATCACAATGCAATTCGAAGAATCATTCAAAAGATTTCTGGCTTTGAAAAAAAGTTTGGTATGTACGTTACCGAAGTTCTTCAGCATGCTAAGATTAAACGTGGAGGACGTATGTACGAACACGGGTTCTCTACGGGAAGAGCAGCACAAATACTAGGAATCTCTTCTTGGGAATTAATGAGTTATTTGGGAGAAACAAAAATAAATAACATTAGAAAAGGAACAAGTGTTTCTACAAAAGATCGTTTACAACTAGCAAGGAGTTTATTCTCAGTATGAAAGCAATTATTTTTGATTCAAGTACAATTATTAACCTTGCCATGAATAATCTTCTTTGGATTCTTCAACCATTAAAAGAAAAATATGGCGGAGAATTTTACATTACGCAAAGCATTAAACGTGAAGTAATCGACACACCTTTTCACATTAAAAGATTCAAACTAGAATCTATTCAAATTAGCAATATACTCAACAAAGGAATAATAAAAGTATACACAGAACAAGATCTCAGCACAGAAACAAAAGCACTTAATGAAATATCAAATAAGATTTTCTTTAATAAAGATTTTCTCAAAATTATTGATGAAGGAGAACTAAGCGCTCTTGTACTTGCAAAAAAGATAAACGCACAAGCACTCGCAATTGATGAAAGGACTACACGTTTACTTATAGAATCTCCAACAACACTAAACAATATACTTAAGAGCAGGTTTAAATCAGAAATCAAAGTGAATCAAAAAAATTTAAAAGAATTTAAGAGAATAACCGGAAAAATTCCTATTATTCGTTCAGTAGAAATGGGAATGATCGCATATGAAATAGGAATCCTTGATGAGTATCTCCCTAAAAAGGATCCTCAAACCAGAAAAGATCTTTTAGATGCACTTCTTTGGAGCATGCGTTTCAAAGGCTGTGCAGTTTCAGAAAAAGAAATGCAGGAAATTCTTCAACAAGAAATGAGAGAAATTTCATCCCCAAAGAGAGATAAAAAAGAAAAACAAACCATACGTACAAAGCAGTGATTATTTTTCTCACAAGTAACCATAAGATTTATAAGAGTAGCTTCTTGTGCCATAGAAAACAAAATATCTAGGGGGAACCTAAAAATGAACAAAAATCTAAAAGTACTAAGTATAATAACAGTACTCCTTGTTGGACTTCTAGGTCTATCTGCTCTTGCTAGTGCAGACAGTGATCTATATGATATTACACAAGTAAAAGTAAATGGTATTACTATGTCTAGTAGTACAGTGAGCGATGTTGAATTAGACGATTCTACAGAAGTAGAAGTATATATTGATGGAACGGGAAATTCTTCAACATGCCCAAGTGGAAATGTTGATGACTGTGACACAGATGTACGAGTAAAAGTTTGGATTGGCGGATATGAATATGATGACATTGAAGCAACATCCAGTGAATTTACTGTTGAACCTGGTGTAAGTTATAAAAAGACATTAACATTAGACATTCCTAGTGATTTGGACGTATCAGACAGTAATGATTACACCTTATACGTTGAAGTATATGATAGTGATGATAGTGAAAGAGAGTCATATAGCCTCTTCGCAGAAAGAACAAACCATTATCTTAACATTGTAGATGTACTTTACGACAGCTCTATTGATGCTGGAGAAACAAGTTCTGTTGAAGTACGAGTAGAAAACCTTGGAGACTCTAAAGAAGAAGACATCAAAGTTGAAGCTTCACTTGGGGACCTTGATTCTACTGCAGAATATATTAACGAACTTGCTGCATACGAAGAAGACAATGAAGATGAAGAATCTTCAGATTCCGTTATGCTTCAACTAAGTGTACCGCAAGGAACAGAGTCTGGATACTATGATCTTACTATAAAAGTAAGTTACAACCGTGGTCACGATGATGTAGAAGAAACCTACAAAGTATGGGTAAACGGTGAAGAAAGTGGTTCTAGTTCTTCTTCTGAAAGTAGCAGTAGTGATGAAGCAAAAACAACAATTAGTTTAAGCTCCACATCTATAGATGGTACGGAAGGAAAAGACTCTACATTCACTTTAACATTTACAAACACAGGGACGGAAAGCCAAACATATACTGTAACAGTAAATGGAGAAGATCAATGGGCTTCTAGCGATGTTTCCCCAAGTTCTGTCATTGTTGGAGCAGGAGAATCTCAAGAAGTAACAGTAACCATGAGTCCAAAAGAAGCAAGTGAAGGAAATCAAGACTTCAGCATACAAATCCTTGACACAGACGGAAATCTGGTAAAAGATATTAGTATGACGATGTCTGTAGACAAAGACTCAAGCTTCTTTGGAAACACAGGTTCTGCATTGAAAGTAGGCTTTATCATCTTAATCGTCTTAATTATCATTATCGGATTGATCGTTGCTTTCCGAAAATTAAAAGATGATGATGACGAAGACCCTTTAGAGCCTAAAGACGGAAAAACCTATTATTAATTTTTTTATTTTATTCTTTTCTTAGTATTTGAAAGCCCTAAAAAACAAAGGAAAGTTTTATATAAGGCAAGGAGAGCCCCAAATACATGGAAGTTGACAAAGTGCCAAGTTATCTTAACGGTTTAACAGTAAACGTACCGAGGTATATTCCTACTTTTCCACAAGCCTGCCAAGCACAATTAGATGATTCAGCACTTTTTGATCAATGTATTTTTACAAGAACCTTCGTTGCTTTTGGTCCAGAAAGAAATAAATTTAGACTTTACACTTTGGAAGATGTAGCATTACTTAGGCAAATGCCTATCGTAGATGGTTTTCCAACGATTCCAGAAGCAACATATGCAAGCATCCCTCTTTCTCAAGAATTTACCTTAGATGAAAGAGGTATATTAGATATCCAAGCTTCTTTTGATGGTGCAAGCCATGGTTTTTTAACAAGACTACTTCCAGGAAATGCAGGACTAAGAAGCCGTGTAGAATATTTAGAGAGAAAATTTTCTGTAGAGAAAAGAGGACCAGATCAAAAACTTCCAATAGCTTGGATACAAAGACTAGGACCAGCTACAACACCTTATCTTGCACCTCTACGTGTAGGAACAAAAGACTACTACATTGCAGTAGGGGAAGATAGAATAACTGGAAGAATAGAGGACGAGCAATTCAGTTTCTTACCCTTAACTAGAGAACCAAAGAAGCCCTACTAAAGAAAGAACATGCACAAATTCTTTCAATAATATCTAACAATATCTTTCTATGAAGTACCAAAGTATTGAAGGTGTAATCTATCATCTAGAAGAATTCTCTGCTGAAGAAAGGCAACTCTTTGATGCTATGTATCAAGCTGCACAAGAAGCAGGTAATTGGGTAAGCTTTGTGGATGGGTGGCAATATCAAGTAACAAACCTAGTCCTCAAGTTAAGAGGATCATACGACCCAAATCATAGAATGGTAGATATAAAACGGGACCTTATGGTAAGGATAGGTGTAAGAACTGCAGAAATGAAACAACCAGAAATTCCTTATCCAGACCCTATCTTAGAATAGACACTGCTTAAACAAAGAAGAATCATTTCTTCCAAAATGTTTCTACTTCATCAACACGCCACTTAGGATTAATATCAAACTCTTTTTGTGCTCTCTCTCGCTCTAGCCAGCCTTGATAGGCAATCATCGCACCTTGATCACCAGCATATGCTAACGGCACAGTATAGGCTGTAACTCCTCTCTGTGCACACATTGCAGCAAGCATTTCAGAGAATCGTTTACTCGCAGCAACCCCTCCGATCAACAAAACTTCCTTCTTCTCACAATGTGCTAAAGCCCGCTCAGCAACCTCTAAAAGCATAGAAAAACACGTCTCTTGTAAAGAAAAGCAAAGATCTTCTTTTGCAATACCTTTTTTATAGAGCTGTATCGCTCGTGTCACAATTCCAGAGAAATCAACATCCATTCCTTTTACTGAATAAGGCAGTTCCACATATTTTCCCTTCTTTGCCATTTCTTCCACCTTGGGTCCACCAGGAAAACCTAATCCTATTTCCCGTGCAAACTTATCAAAGGCATTTCCCACAGCAATAGAAAGTGCCTCACCAAAAACTCGATACTTATCCTCATGCACAATAACTTGCGTATTTGCTCCAGAACAAAAAAGAAAAATCGGATCTTGAGCACCAGTACAAAAAAGTCCAATTTCTAAATGTGCAACAATATGGTTAACGCCAATAATCTTGAGCTTATATTCCTGTGCAAGTGTAACTGCAAAATCTCGTTCAACAAGCAGTGCCGGAGCAAGTCCTGGGCCTTGTGTATAGGCAATAAGATCAATATCCTTCATAGTTAATTTCGCTTCTTCCAAAGCTTGAGCAAGAACTTTTTCTTTGACCTCTCTATGATGTTTTGCAACTTCATTAGGAATCATCCCGCCTTCCTTAGTCGTAAAGGTATCTCGAGCATTCGCTAATATTCTCTGTCCACTTCCTTCAAATATCCCAACACCAAAAGTATCTCTGCCTGTAGAGTGCAGTACCCTCGATGCCAAGAACATAAAAGGATTTCCTCAAATTTGTAATTTCAACTTCCTCCGATTAATGCTTCTAACTCGAATAGCAATATTCTTCTCATAAAGGATCTTTTTAACTATTTCGGTTGGTCTTAAACCTTCTTTTAAGTAAGATTCAACGAGCTCAATCAAATCATCAGGCCAATGGCCAGGTATTCTATTCGCATAAAACAGCTTTTCAGTATGAACATACCTATAGCTTTTTACTATAGGATTAAAAACGGGTAAAGTGTAAGCATCTTTATAATGAATCATAAGAACCCAAAGACCGTCTCTAGTTAAAAGTTTAGGCGTAGAATAAATGTTCAAAGAAGAAAGTATTCTCTGAATAAGATCCGTATTAGGTTGAGTTATAATCCCAACTTGATGGCTACTAAAATCAACAAAACCATCAGAATCAGCTAAACCCTGAATAAAAGATACCTTAAATTCTCTAGGAGCCGTTAAGATCCATTCTAAATATATCTTATCATATGTTGTTAATTGTTGGTTTGATAGACCTAAAACTGTTCTATAAACCCACTGAAAAAAAGAAGAAGACTGAGAAATCCAAGTGTAAAAAGGGTAAGTATTCAGTTTTCCTGGAGGACAGTCCTTCTTTCTATCCATACTCAAACCTAAGCTCCTTACGCAAAAAGAAGTATACTCTCCAAGTTTTTCATTTGTAGGGAAAGCTTTGGAAAGGCGTATATGCACTCTTCTTGTAACACGATTCTTTCTTTGAATTCCCGTTTTACTAGAATCACCAACAAGCATTCCTAAGAAATAAGCAAAATAAATTTGTATCTCTTGAAAAGAACCTTTTCCAAGAATATTCTCTAACTGCTTTAGAACCAAGAGTATATGATCATAATTTGCAATGGAGTCTGGCACTTGTATCCAAGGACCAGTAAACAAGCCGCCTCTTGTAGAGTTTAGAGATAACCACTTAGAACCTTCAAGGGGATAACCTAAAACCAGGAAGTTTTCTAATTGATGAATAATCATAGGTTTTGAATTACCAGATATCCATTTTGAAAGAGAAGATTTTGAAAGCGAAAGTTCAGAAGCAATTATAGCAGGAGACATACCAAGAGAATTCCTAAGTACTACAGCTCTATAATTCTCAAAGTTCTCCTGATCCTTCGCAGTGAGTGTAAAATCATAAAAACTATTCTCAAATAGGAGACTATTTCTCTGGTATAAATCTTGAAGAAGGAGCTGTTGCATAATTCAGACAAGCAAAAAGAGATTATAAATCTGGCGCAGACACGTGCCGGATGTCCAGCAGAATATATCCTTACTTAGAAATAATCAGTCCACCAATATATCTTTGTCTAAAAACTTCTTTTCCTCTATAAGAAATAGACTCAGTTCCAACAAAATCAGTAAGATCCCCAGAACTGGAATCACTATAAGAAAAATCACCTTCCTGAAAAAATCTAGGTCCTCGAAAAGGTCGAGAAACTTCTACTCGTAATAATACTTGTTTTAAAAAGGTAAATGTTCTTTTTGCAAAGACAGTATCCCCATGAAATTCAGGTAACATTCCACCACTATACGCCATTGCCCACACAGGAACACCTTGATAACGAACAACTTCTTGTCCAGGAGCAAGAAAAAAGCCAGAATAACTATCTCTATAATACCAGTCCCCTTCAATGAATTCTAATTCTTTAAATCCAGGTCTTTGTGAAGAGACTTCACTTCCTTCACCAGCATATGCCTGTACTTTTGCTCTCACTAAAAATCGAGCTAACACATCTAAGTCCATATTCATAAGAAAAAAGAAAAAAAAAGAAGTTTAAAAGGTTATCTAAGGAACTAGAGCGTATGCTCCAACGTTCCCAAGGAAGATAGCAAGGCATGCACAAAGTAAGATGAAATCAAACTCCCATCCCATTTTATCCATTGCAAAGAAAGGAGTTTTCCACTTTACAATTTTAAAGTAGAGTGCTCCAACCATTACAAGTGCAAGTGCAAGTGCCCCATAAGGTGCATATACTCCCGCAACTACAGAAAGTGCACCAACAAACTCAACAAGCCCTAAAAGAAGAACTTGCCAAGATTGCCAGCCTAAACCTTTTGCCATCATTCCAGGTGCCTTTAGTTTCCCAAATCCATGATGAAGGAAAACAACTCCTATACCAAAGCGGAGAACTAAAAGGCCCATATCAATATTTACTGGTAATGCCATACCAAAAAGCAAGGGAGGAAAATATATAAACCTTTGTTACTACAGAAAAAGCATTATTCTTCGAGAAATGGTAAAGAGTATTAAAGCACCAAAGAATTACGAAAGAGTCCGAAATCGCTTCGTACATATTCAAGAATACGAATGTGTTACCTGTTGGTCTCGCTCCACAGAACCCATAGTCTGTTGTGGAAAAAAAATGCCTGTAACACATAAACACACAGATAAAGACTGTAAAGGTTGCTGCTAAAATTAATAAACTCATAGATCATAAGAAAGGATATGAAAAGACTCGGCATCTTTTTTTGTATCCTGCTAGTACTCTGCGCATGTACTATAGAAAAAGAGTCTTCTAATGAAGAAACAAATTCAGAAGAACAAACCACACAAGAAACAAAGGAGTATACTTTTGACAAAACATATTTTCTTTTTACCATTAATACACAAGACTGGGTCTATCCACAAGAAAGTGTAGATACAATGAAGAGGATTATGGATATTCATGAAAAATATCAAGTCCCTCTAGATATATACCTAGACGACCAAATATTTCAATACTATGCATATAACGCACCAGAACTTATAGAACGATTTAAGGACTCAGAAATGGTCGCAATTTCCTATCATGTACGTGCGCCACATCCTACAGATATCGATTACTGGAATTTAAATGAAAAAACAGACACAGAAGAGCTATATAATTTTCTACTCCCCTATGAAGAACACAAATTAGATCTAGAAACTGGAGAAGTTGATTACTCCATGCCTGGAGGCTATCAATTTGTAAAAGATACCATTGGATATGCTCCAATTGTTGTTCCTATGAAGAGTGATTCATCAAGTGTAGATGAAACGATGGCAAGAATTTATAGTGAAAAGGGAGCAACCTGGACCTTATTACATAAAAAAGAAATAAAGTTAGGAGAACAAGAACAAGGGTTATATCTTCGCCCAGAAAGTGTAGAAATAAAAATGTATGACAATTATGAAAAATATACGCAAGGTTCATCAGCAGAAGAAATTATTCTAGCAACAATGGAAGAGGAAAAAGTAACAGCAGGAGAATACGCTTTTGTAAATTTAAAAATGCATGAAAATAACTTCATTGAAGGAGACGGAACTGCTGCATATTGGGAAGTGTATGGGACGGATAAAAACCCACCTTTTGATCTCAGTCTTGCATATACTGTTCCTATATGGCCAGAAGAAGACAGAGAAAGAATGTTTCAAATGTATGAAGATGCCGTACAATATGTGAGTGAACATCCAGAATTATATAGCACAATAAATGCAAAAGATCTAGATCCATTACTCAAAGCAAGTCAAGAAAACGTTTAAATAACAGAAAAGCTTCTACTAGTGCATGAAAAGAGACGTACAACTCCTCCTCCTTATAGGAATGACCTTGTTTTTATTATCAGCATGTACACAACAAGCATCAGTAGAAACAAGCACACAAGACACAGCGGAAGAAACATCTTCTTCTATAGACTCAACAAATGAGGAAATAAGCACCGACTCTGAAACAACGCAAGAAGACACAACAAGCTCACCAGAAGGAAGTACTTCTGAGAATATTATAACTATCACTTCATCAGGTTTCAGTCCAAGTACACTTACAGTAGCTCAGGGAACAACAGTAACCTTTGTAAACGAAGATTCCAGTGCACACAGGCCAGCATCAAATCCACATCCTTCACATACAGGATATCCAGAAGAAGGTACCTGTTCAGGTTCTGCATTTGATTCTTGTACAAACCTTGCAGAAGGAGAATCTTGGTCGTTTACATTTAACCAAATTGGTGAATGGGGCTACCACGACCATTTAAACTCAGGACTTTCTGGGACAATCATTGTAGAATAATTTTTTTATTTTTATAAAAAAGAGAGACTTTATAATGCAAAAAGAACAGTCTTGTAGCAGAGCCATGAAAATTGCTATTTTTACAGACACATTTCTTCCCAAGTACGATGGCATTGTCACATCAACGCTAAATCTGGCAACAGGACTTGCTGACAAAGGGCATAAAATATATATCATTACTGCAAGAAACGGAAAACAACCAGAATTTGAATATAAAAATGTTACTGTAAAAAGAGTAAGAGGAATTCCAGGAGGATTTTATCCAGAATTCCATATGACAAATATTTTAAGCATAAGACTTATACGATATTTAAAAAAAGAGGGCATAGAACTTATTCATTTTCAGACTCCAATTACACTTGGAATTCAAGCAATTCTCAGTGCAAAATATCTCAAACTTCCATTAGTAGGCACTTTTCACACATTCATTACAGATGAAGAATACCTTAAGCACGTTCGTTTAAACAAACCATACATGAAAAAAGTCGCATGGGCATACATTAGAGCCTACTATAACCGCCCACAATTAGTTACAGTACCTTCAGAGAGTGCAAAACAAGAACTATACGCAAATGGGATTACAAAACCTATAAAGGTTATCTCTAATGGTATTAACCTGAGCATATTTGATACCTCCAAAGCAAAAGAAATGCATGAAAAATATAACCACAAAGGAAAAATTCTCCTTTTTGTAGGAAGAATTGCCCATGAAAAAAATTTAGACTACCTTCTTGACTGCTTCAAAATAATTCTCAAAGAGCTACCCAATACAAAACTTCTTATTATTGGTGATGGACCTCAAATCGGAGAAATAAGAGAAAGGATAAAAAAAGAAAAAGGAGAAGAAAATATTATTCTTTTAGGACAAATTCCCCATGAAGAACTGACAAAATCATCTCTTATTGCAGCAGCAGACGTATTTGTAACTGCTTCACTCACAGAAAACCAGCCTATGACCCTATTAGAAGCACAAGCAAATGGAACTGTATGTGTAGGAATAAACACGAAAGGAATCAAAGATGTCATCCGCAATGGCTATAACGGTTTTCTTGCAGAAAGCGATAACAAAAAAGACTTTGCAAATAAAGTGCTCATGGTACTCAAAGATGACAAACTAAGACAAAAAATGGAAAAGTGCGCGAAAGAAGAAGCAAAGAAATATGAATATCATAATATCATCAATATTTGGGAGCAAGAATATCTTAGGCTAATAAAAGAGAAAGAAACCAGCCCTAACCCAAAAAGAAAAAAAGGACATTCTAAGCCTTTGTAAACAAAAAAGACGAAGAAATTTCTCCGACACAATTATAAATCCAAAAAAGAAGAAGAAAAACATGGCACCAGTATACAGAACCTTTCCTTTAGACACAACAAGTATTGACAGAGAAATAGAAGCTGGAAGAATCTCTCCAGGAGATATAGGAAGAAGCGTAGGGACAACAATTGACCGACTCGCAAGAGACAATTTTGAACCCGCAAGAGGAGAAAATACAAGCAGAGGATACCCCGGAGAAATTCTTGTAGGAGGAAAAGATAAAGAGACAATACAAAGAGGATTCAGAGAAGCAATTAAGGGAACAGGCCTTGGGGATTACCTAAGCGAAGGTGGAAAAAACTACACAAGATAAAATTTATAAAGTTTGCATCATACAAGCACATAATGGAGAACGCAATTCTTATTTTTGATGGAGTATGCAACTTCTGCAATGGATTCATTAACGGCATTATTGATCGAGATCCAAAAGGAAAAATAAAATTTGCAGCTTTGCAGTCAGAAGCAGGAAAGAAAATTCTCAAGAAATACAAGATTTCAAATACCAAAGTCAAAGACAGCCTTATTTTCATAGAAGGGGAAAGATATAACACAAGATCAACTGCTTTTTTAAATATAATGAAATACTTAAAATTTCCTTACTTCTTATTGTATGGATTCATAATTATACCACGATGCATACGTGACTCAATCTATGAATTTATCAGCAAAAACCGCTATAAATGGTTTGGAAAAAGAGCAACGTGTAGAATGCCAACAAAGGAATTAAAAGACCGTTTTCTGTACTAGCGGTAACGCATCATCGTTTTCCATTCAACAAACCATTTCGCTAATGCAGGCAAGAATCCAGTAAGAACAATGTGTTTATAGGTTAAAACCGCCCGAAAACGCCCAAGACTAATAACCATAACCTTAGGAAAAGTATGGTAAGACTGAAGTGTTTGTTTTGTTTCTAATGCAAAAAGGTTATGTACAGCAAGTTCAGCTTGTTTTTCCGCACCTTGGGCAGTTTTCTCTTCTGCAATATCATTAAGATCACCAACAACAAAGATATGAGGATAACCTTTCAATTGTAAAGTTTCTTCAACAACTACTTGTCTCCTTTCATTCAGTGAAGAAGCAAAATGTTTTCTAAAAAGCTCAGTATTTGGAATAATACCTGTACAAAAAAAGCAAAGATCCGTCTTCACTTCTTCCCCAGAAGAGAGAAGGAACTTCCCAGCCTTTGTCTCCAGTCTTTGATTATAGAGAATAGTAACACCTTTTTTTGCAAAATAATTTTCGACATAGTTTTGTGTACGGCTATCACATCTTTCCATAAGGCAGGTTTTAGAATGAACAAGAGTGATATGTTTCCTAGGATAAAAATCAATAATTTCAGCAGCAAGCTCAACACCAACAATTCCTCCCCCAACAATAAGTACTTCCTTTGCACTTTCTAGTTGACGATGGGCTTTACGCAAGGCATCTGCTCGATTAGGAAGAACAATATTTTTTTCTTTAATGGGTGTATTATACCGTGAACCAGAGCAAACAAAAAGGTAATCAAAAGGAATTTTTTTCTTACCCACAAAGACATCTTGAGCAGTAAATTCAGTTACCTCTCCACGAATCAGTTTTGTTTTATGTAAATAATGAGTATGAAGAACCTGAATCTTTTTCATATGTTTTGGATGTACTATAGTACGCAAGATTCCCGGAGTAAATTCAAAATAATCTTTGGTATCAATAAGAGTAACATGAAAAGAACCCTCAAGTTTTCGTGCAACATGCGCACCAGCAAAACCGCCACCAATAATAACAACTTTTTTCACAATGGCTTACTCTTTTGTATCTTTATAACTTTTACCCCTTACAGCAAAGAACCATTTCTTATCTACATCAGGAAGTTTTGTATCTATTGTATTCCAAGCTTTCAAGAAAGAAGATAAATTATACTGTAATTTTCCATGCCAAGGATCTAATAAGGTTATATGTTTAGAACTAATATGTTCAATAACTCCATAATGGCCTGTTTTTTCCTCAAATAAATAATAATTAACAATGATCCCATAGCCTTCTTTATATGCCTTTCTCAAATCAGAAGCTCTTGCATTTCTCTGCACAAGATAATTCAGTCCTAACCTTTCTGCTGCAAGAGGGAAAGCTTTATTTCTAGTCCCATATCTCCCATTTGTTCCAAGCAAATGTATAGCCTGAGCTTCAGTTTTAGGAATACCTAAAGATACTAAAAGCATACGAAAAGATGCAGCACCACAGCTCCAAGATTTTTCTTGTTTAAAATAAGGAATAGGAATCATAATCATTATAGATCATAAAGATTTAAAAACTATTCTAAAGCTATGTAAAGGAATGAAAAACACTCCTCAAATCATCTATGGTACAGCATGGAAAGAAGATGCAACAGAAGAGTTAGTAGTAAAGGCAATACAGCTTGGATTTAGAGGCATTGACACAGCAAATCAAAGACGTCACTACAACGAAAGCGGTGTAGGAAATGCTCTTTCTCAAGTGCAAAAAATAGGGGTAAAACGAGAAGAAATTTTTCTCCAGACAAAATATACATATGCAAATGGGCAAGACCATAGAATCCCTTACGACCTTAACGCTAACTACAGCACACAAGTAAGGCAATCATTTCAAAGCTCCTTAGAGCATCTACATACAGAGTATATTGATTCCT
>JAHFJQ010000064.1 GCA_023245755.1 archaeon
TACTATTGGCGGTATGATTGCGATGAATACCTATGGCCTGGATACCTATTATGGAAGAATGGACCAATGGGTAGAAGAACTTGAAGTTCTGGATGGACAAGGAAACAGAATCAAAGTTTCTGGTGCGCAATTAAAAGATTTTCTTGGCGCTGAAGGAACCACAGGTATTATTCTCCATGCTAAGCTCAAGTTACTTCCAGAAGCTCGTGCAAAGACTGTTTCTATCTTTAAATTTAATACGATTACTTCCCTTATGGATAAGGCAGTTATCCTTGACAAAAGCCCAAATGTTATTGCCATTGAATACTTAGATGATTTTTGCTCTCATTACCTTTCTTTAGGACAATCTCTCCATTTACTTGTAGAGTACAGCAATGACTCTGGAGTTATTAAGGACCCTGAAGAAATTGCAAAAATTGATGAATTAAAAGAAAAACTGCAACACATTCTTGTTAATAAAAAATATACGCAAAAGGAAGACCCAAAGATTTCTTTTGAACAGCACCCAAAATTCTTGCATTGGTGTCAGAAAAATGGTGTGCCGTGCTTTGGACATATGAAACTGCGTATTTTCCATCCTACTTTCCGTGAAGGGTCACCTTTGCAACGAGAACTCAATCTCTTTGTTATGGGCTTACAGGGAGAAGTTGCTGGACAATATGGCATTGGAAGAAAAAGAAAACGATATGTTCCCTTAGATAGAAAAACGCGTCTCCAAACATTGAAAACAAAATATGATCCTCAAAAGATTCTCAATAGAGGCGTTCTTTTAGATTAGTATTTTTGAATAGCACTCAAGCAGTAATCTAATCGCTGAGGGATATAATCCCAGAGATCTAATTGACTCGCCTCAAGAATTAAATCTTTTCTTTCTACATATGGTTCTTCAGACATACGAAACTCTCCACTTTCAAACATTGCTAAGAGATCCTCACAACGTCCCTGTAAATCTAAATATACTTCCATTTGTGCTTTCGTATAGACTGGTTCTGGAGGAGGAAGGATAGTTGTAGGGGGCTTATGTACACAAGCTGTAAGAAGAAATGCTAACCCGAGATTGTTCATTTTAAAATTTCTCCTGATTTTCTGGACCATAATACAAAATCCAGTTCGTCCATACCGATACCTAATTCGTCAGAAAACTTTTTTAGCTTTTTTTCTAATAGGAGATAATTCTTTTTACTCATTGTTGGCCTTTTTTTTATGATGCCAAATTCTACCATTGCATTCAAAACATGTTTATCTAAAATAGCATAGCCACTATAGCCCATGTTTCGTAAAAAATGAGAACTTTCTTTATACCCAAAGCCCTTAATATTCTCAGCAAGATATTCCCTATCGTATTGTATAGGAACGTTTCTTGCGAAGAAAATATACTCTGCACGTCGATTATAGAATCGGCAACTCAACTGGTGTAATCTCTCTTTAATTTGCTGCTCTGAACCTGTAAAAATTACTTCGCCAACATTTTCCATGACTCTACTTGCCATACGTGAGGAAGTATTTGCAGCAAGAAGGCAGAAACATAACTCCTGAAATGCCTCTTTTTCATTACGTGTTTGTTTGAACTCTTCTAATCTTGCTTTAATTGCGAATTTGTTCTTTTCGTAATGCTGGTATAATTCGTTTAATTTCTTGGATGACTTGATCAATAGAAAGGCCTGTGGTATCTATATAGGCATCATAATTTTCTCGATTATCTGTATCAATATTGTATATGGTTACGTAACGTGTTCTTTCATCTTCTCTACGCTTAATGGTTTTATTTACAAACTCTTCTCTTCTTTGCGAATCCATTTCTTCTGCCTTAAGCTTTTTTAAGACTCTTCGCACCGTTTCTTCCTGGCTCACATCTAGAAATATATGTATTGCATCTGGAATGAAATGAAATGCTAAACGACTATCAAAAATAAAATCATCTTGGGTTTTCCCAATATTTTCCATCCAAGCATCTACTTCTTCATCAAAGTCTCTAGAACGGATTTTTGTAAACTCTTCAATAGTGTAGCCCTGCTGATTTGCAAGGCGGCGCATGTACTCTCCGGTAGAATAATACTTGATTTGAAACTCTTCTGCAAGTTTTTTTGCAACAGGAGATTTGCCTGATGCTGGAGGACCACAAAGAGCGATTTTCATAAGACTCCTATTTCATAGAACAGTACCCAATTAATCTAAATCTATGCCCTACGAGACGGGATACAGTAATTTTATCTGTCTTTTCTGCACAAACGGGAATTTTTAGACGAACAGTAAAGTGATTCTTTGAAATTTCAGTTACAAGACCTACTGTTGTTGAAGAATTGACATTTAACATAAGGTTTTCCCCTTTCTTTACTGGATCTACTTGGAGTTCTTTTTCTGAACCTACTACTCTTTCTAAAAGATGAGGAACTAATTGTAACTCCATGTATACTTCTGGAAGTTTGCCTACATGACCAACGACATTTCCAGAAAGAGAATCAGATTTTACTAGTGAGGGATCTAATGAAGTTAAGAGAGCAATGGATGCTCCAGGTTGCGCGCTTTTCAAGTCCTCATTTCCTGTTTTGATTTGCACAATAGATGCAGTTAATGGAACCCAAGAAACTTTTCCTTCTCTTTCGAGTTTTCTTCCTGGACGAATTTCAATTTTTTCTCCCACTTTCAAAATTCCTTGCTTTAATGCACCACCAAGAACACCACCAACGATTTTCATCATTTGCGCTCCCGGTTTGTTAATATCAAAACTTCGAGCAATAAACATAAGAGGATCTTTTTTGATATCTCTTTTTGGTGTGGGAAATTGCTCCTCTATTGTTTGTACTAAAAGATCGATGTTTACATTATTCTTTGCAGATATAGGAACAATCGGAGCATTCTCTGCGATACTTCCTTTTACAAATGCTTTTATCTGTTTATAATTTTCTAAAGCGTCTTCTTCACTGACAAGATCAATTTTGTTTTGTACAATAATAATATTTTTTATACCACAAATTTGTAGAGCCATGAGATGTTCTTTTGTCTGTGGTTGTGGACACTGCTCATCTGCAGCAACTAAAAGTAAGGCTGCATCAACAATTGCAGAACCGGAAAGCATGGTTGCCATGAGAGTTTCGTGACCTGGAGCATCAACAAAGGAAACAGAACGAAGAAGTTTGGTTTTTGTCTCACAGTTTGGACATTTATCAGCCGTTCCATACGCTAGGGGACCTTTACATTTTTCACATTTGTAAAAAGATGCATTTGCATATCCCAGACGAATAGTAATTCCTCGTTTTACTTCCTCAGAATGTGTATCTGTCCACTTGCCAGATAATCTCTGAGTCATCGTGGTTTTTCCATGATCTACATGACCCACTAAGCCAATACTAATTTCTGGTTGCGAGCTTTTTTCCTGAATTTCTGGGGTACTTTCCGCTTTTGTTTCGGAAACTTTTCCCTTTGCTTCAACTGCTTTTGTTTTGGCTTTGGCCATAGCAAGCACAAAATTTTGAGGGTTTATAAATCTATCCAGCAACGGAAAAGGAGAGAAATTTTGCACCTTTCTTTACAGAAAGCTTATAAGCAAGAATTTTGCAAAGGAGAACATACAATGACAGACTTTACTCAATGGTTTGCAGCCCAGGAAAGAGGCTTAGTCAAAATTTTAGAAGGCATTTCTGGTGATACTGGCTTTCAGGTAACCCTTTCTAGACAAAGTACCCGCAGACCTGAAAATATTTCTCCTTATGTTCTTCCTGTAGATGTTCATGAAGGAAGAGTTGTTGCGCTTGTTGCTGTGGGTGATCATGCTGAGGAAGTTCCTATTGGCTTTACTTCTAAATTAAAAATGTGGGATAGAGGATATTACTCTTTCGATGTTCAAACAAATGGAACACTTAGAATAAACCCTACGAATAAACCTAGAGATAATGTTTTGTATATCCCTTTAGAAACAAGTCCCTTTCAGTCTACAACTGGAGGAGTTGTATCACCACGTTTTCAAATTAAAGGAAGTCCACAAGAAAAGCCTCTATATCTTGTTACAGAAGGTGATGGAATTCTTGAAACGTATGGCATCGTAAGAGCGGGCTCTACATTTGCTCTTACTGATCAAGAGAGGCTTTCTGAAGGTCAAGAACGAGGACTTCATGAATATATCACAAGAGTACGAAGAGGAAGATTACGAGAAGCTCTGCTTCTTACGGATACCAAAAGAGGATCTGGACTTGTAAGAGGAATTTCTTGGGATAGCCCTCGAGAAATTGTGGGATACTTAGATACAATTCTTGTAGGACAGGCAGAAGCAAAAAAAGCTGCAGCAATTGCATTCTCTAATTACCTGATCAGAAGAAGAACGGGAAACCGAGATATCAAAAAAGAAATGGTTCTGCTTATAGGGCCTACAGGATCTGGAAAGACTATGCTCTTTCAAACACTTTGCGAAGCATCAGGTCTTCCTTTTGTCGTTAATTCCCTTGCTGGAAAAAGTAGTGAAGGCTATGTTGGTTTCAATGCCTCTAGTTTGTTCAATGAACTTGTTAGTGGGACAGAAGAAGCTCCGTATGGGGTTGTTTTTCTTGATGAAATAGATAAGATTGCAAATAACGGCAGAGACTTCTTTGAACCTCGTCTTCAAAGAGAAGTAATGAATTGGATGAGTGGTGCACGTCTACGTGTCACTTTAGATGAAGAAAGAAAAAAAGAACGATTCTTACACACGGGCAATATGCTCTTTGTTGGAGCAGGAACTTTTGAAGATCAAGGATCTGGTTCTCTTGAAACTTTTGTTTCGCAGAGATTGACTCGAGAAAGAGCAAGAAATAGACCTGAACGAAGCTTAGATGCGCTTGATGCAAAAGACCTAATTTCTTATGGCTTTATTGGAGAGCTTGTATCGCGAATGAGCACACGTGTGGTTTTACCACGATTGACCCCAACCCAGATGGAACAAATTCTTCGTCAAGAAGAGAGCTCCCCTTTACGAGGATATAGGGCATTACTAGGAGAAAGAGGATATAGTTTGGACGTTGCAGAAGATGTCTTCGCTCTGGTTGTTTCTGCATGCAGTCCTGATACAGGTGCACGAGCATTAGACACGGTTTGTTCAGAGTTATTTAGAGAAGTATTGTATGACCCTAGAGCCTTTAGTACTGCTGGAAAAATTACTATTGATAGGGAACGGGCAAGAGAACTCCTTGAAGGAAAAAATACAAGTACTGCTACAGTGATAGGGATTGGTTCTGGTACTCCACATCTTACTGTTGTTGAAGCTGAAGAAGAAAAATAATTTTAAACTATTATAGATTTATTGGAAAATGAGCGCAAAATCCCTAGAGAAAACTACAACATGCGTTTATTCTTGTTTTCCCGTCACGTAAATATGGTCATTGTGTTCTTCCACTTCGATTTCTTTGAGGTCGTTAATCACAATGTCATTTCCAGGTAAAAGATAGTCTATGTTTAAACCTTTCACTACTACTTTGTGTATTTTTTCAAACTCTAAAACTTCTTTTGGACCCTTTACACTTAAGTGAGGGTTATTTTCATCGAATAAACTTATGAAGCATGGCCTGCGATTAAAGTCATCATCATAGCCCTTTTTTCTGGCTATAAGAACACTTTTGGTTTTGTACTTCATGTTTTTTCCTCCAAAGGAGCAGGATAAAGTACGGCGTTTATTGCGCTGGAGCGTCTTTCTTTCCTAAGAGATCATCCAGTGTTTTTGCACCGTATTTTTTGACGCTCAGGTTAATCTGTGCAGTTTTATTTGTGACTTGATTCCCACAGACAGTCTTTCGCTTTTTCATTCCCTTTCTATCAACTTTCACACCTACACCGGAACCTATTAATGCTCTTTTCCGGACAGGTCCTTCAATATCATGTCTCATTGGGAACCCTGCGAAATCACTGCCCCCACAAATTTGGAGTTCGTATCCTTCTAATCCTAAGAAATCACCGGATACTTTGTCTCCGATCTTCTTTCCTACGAGAGTTTCCTCTTCTAAGGCTTTCTGGTAGGTCTTGCCTGTTTTTACATCGTTAATGACAAATCGTACTTCAACCATTTTATGAAATTTAGAGTTTTTACCAGGTTTATAAGCTTTTTGGCATTCTGTTCTTGAACGTTTATAGAAAGGTATATAGTCT
>JAHFJQ010000065.1 GCA_023245755.1 archaeon
AGAGAAAAAAGAAAAAAATAATTCTTAGATGGAAACTCCCATACTACTTTCTGCTTCTGCAGAAGATTCTTCTTCATCATCGCTTCCACCAAGATGAACATCTACAGAGCTAGAAGAGTCAACGCTTGCCGAAGATTCATTATAATCTTCCTCTTCATCAAAGAGACCAAGAGAAATAGACAGACCCGATTCTATCTCATCAGCATCTCCCCCTTCTTGCTCAATATCCATTTTGGTATCTTGTTTCTTCTCATCAAGAGCATCTTGGGTAGAAGCAACCTGCAGTTCTAGGGCAGAAAAAAGGGATGCAACAGTACTCTCTTGTTGGACAGCAACAGTACCTTGGCTATCTGCTTTCAACTCTTGAATCTGAGATTCTTGTTCGTGAATCGCAGCTCCCAAGGTAAGCTCTACTTCTAACTCATGAGAAGAGTTTTGTTGGTCAATTGACTCTATTGCAGTTTTTGCAGAAGCCATTGCCTTTCCATGTTCCTCTTCGGCACGTTCAGCTTTATCCATCTTTTCTGCTTCAAGCATAGCTTGGAATTCAAGAAGCCTTTCCTGCCCTATTTCCAAAGCTTTTGCAGCCTTTCCCTCTGCACTTACATGCAAAGAGAGAGCAAATTCATCCATAGTAGTATCTACAACATAAAAAAAACTATCAGGCGTAACACCTGCACTTGTAATCGTTTCCACGGAAACGCTCTCATCTGCATGAACAAATGTCAACAAAAAAAACAGAGAGAAAATCAGTCCTATAGTGAGTGTTTTCATAAACCCACCTCCAGATTTGATAGAAAAAGAAAAGGTAAAGGAATATATAAACTTTTACAGAAAGTTATATAAAGCATAGAAAATCCCTAAATTCTTGACGCCCCTGTAGTGTAGTCCGGTCAATCATTCCACCCTTTCGAGGTGAAGACCCGGGTTCAAATCCCGGCGGGGGCATCCTTAGAACACTACCATTGGCCAAAAGGTGGCTTGACCGGAATTTTCTTCTTTTTTTCTCAACCAAATGCTTATAAATAGTTAATCCCTTACTAGGGACAACAAAATGAAGTTTTTTCCCTACCTCTCTACAGTACTAGGCCTTAGTGCATGTACGCCAGAATTCAACGCAGAAGAATGGACAGCAAAATACAATAGAGAACGAGCTGCACTCTATGAACAGGGCCCACGTTCCAATCTTGAACAAAAACTCCAAGGCGATCTTCATTTTGGTATTGTTCTTGTAGATATGCAACCAAGATTTTTAGAACATGGCTTTTATCCTTACGAAAGCCATGAAATGATAACAGAACAAAAAAGAGTATTAACAGCTGCAAGAGACTATGACCTCCCCGTATTAGTTTTTGAAACAGATGGGTATGGAGACACTATCCCTGCACTGCAAGATCTTATTGAACAAATTCCTAGAACGACAACTTTTGGAAAACGCTACGATGACGGTTTTGAAATCTATGAAAGCATAATACAACATCCAAATCCAGGGATCTTTCCTCAAGATTGGTTACAAGAACAAGGAGTAAACGCACTGTATTTTATGGGTATTAATGGCAATGCCTGCGTAACAGAAACAGCAAGTTCAGCGCAAGAGCTTAACTTCACTATCGCAACAAGTAATCAAGTCATTGCAACAGCAAATGATAATGCACAATCTGGAGACTGTCGCTCTGAATCCTGTGACGAAGCAAAGGCAGGCTTACTTCTCTTCCAAAGCAAAGGAATTCTTGACCCAGAAAACCAACCCTTTCTCGATTATTTCAAAGAGCAAAAAAGAACAGAAATACAAGATCAATAAGTCTATAATAAAAAATACAAATGCATTTAAAGGAAAAATCTAATTTTAGAAATATGACTCAAAGATTATACGGTCGAGCAAAAAGTGCAAACGAACGTGTAGGAACGTATAATGGAACAGCACTTCAATTCCAACCTAGTCGCTTAGGAATTTTGTTTGAAAGACTCAGCCTTGACCGATCTTGGAATCTCTCTGAAAGAGAAAAAGGATTACGAACAAAAGAAGCATCAAAAACCTATCAAGTATGTACTCAAGCACACCAAGATCAATTTTCTTACCAAGCTGCAGTACCCCAAAGTGGAAGCACTCTTGAACAGGCATTAGAAGATCCACTCAGTGAGAAAATCATAATTAGAGAATACTCTGGAGCATATACTGTTACCATTACCAGAAATCCTTCAATTAGTAGATGGAGAAATAACACAAGAGTTCTTGTAACAAGAACAGATAAAGATGGGAAAGAAGAAGAAAAAAGAAGATTTAGAATAGAAGATCTCAGCTCAATAGACAAATACGTACGAGGCTTACTCTAGAAGATGGCATCTCCAAGGCCATACTTTCTTGCATTAGGATTTACACTTTTAGGAGCAATTGGAGGACATTATCTCTGGCCACAAACAGCAGAAAAAAGTGTACACAGTGCAGATGGAAATGGAGATGGAAATGTCGACCTCATCGTGGATAATAATTGGAGAATCATTCTGACCACAGACCAAGGATATATTGCTCCAGCAGATACAGTTGATCCCAGTTACAAAGTGTGCCTCTTCCCTGCAGAAACAGTAATTCCTAATGATGCAAATACAAACACATTGCGAGAAAAAGCTCGTCCACTTCTAGAATATTGTCTAAGTCACTAAGAAAAACGCTTATATAACATCTATTCATTCCTGAAAGCATGTATCATCGTCCTAGTTTGAGTAGAAGAACCGTTCTTGCAGCTTCTCTAGGACTTTGTCTACCCAGAAGAGCATATCCTAGTTCATTAGAAATAGAGGTATATACAGAAAAAGAAGAAAGAAGATATCTCTCAGATTTCACAAAAAAAGGTCCACTTCTTATCAATCTTTGGGCAACATGGTGCGCTCCCTGTGTAGAGGAAATGCCCCTGCTTAATGAATTACATAAAACAATACCTGTACTAGGCCTTTGTCTTATCGATGACGACAGCCAAATAGCATCCCTAAAAGAAATAAAGCAAGACTATCCTAATATGCTCATGTATAAGACAGAGAGAGCAAAATTACAAAGAGAAGTTCCTTTCTCACACGTCCCTGCATTTATAGTTTATAAGAAAGAAGGAACAATAACACATTGGCAACAAGATACCATAAAAGATGATCTAAGAAGAAGAACACTCATCGATGCAATACGTGAGGTTGTCTAATGCAAAAACTCATCATCAATGCAGATGATTTTGGATATACAAAAGAAATTAATCTTGGCATTCTTGATGCACACCGTTTTGGAACAGTGACAAGTACAACCATTATGACCAATGAAAAAGAATATGAGCATGCAATAGCTATCTACCCCAAATCTTTAGGTATTGGAGTACATTTAAACATAAGCTGGGGAAATTCTTTAGCTACCGGAAAACCCTTTGAAAAATATAACAAGTATAAAGCAGCCCTAGGACTCATGAACAAAGAATTCGTGGAAAAAGAGTTTCGAAAACAAATAGAAAAACTTCTTGAAGCAGGAATACGTCCAGACCACCTTGATTCTCATCAGCATCTGCATGCGTTCTCTCCAATGAAAGAACTTATTGTAAAGCTCGCAAATGAGTACCACATCTACAAAATTCGTTGGCCAAAAGAAAAGCATACAAGCTTCATGCCAAAACTGTCATTCCTTAATCAAAAAATAATAAACAGCTCACTACAAAAGTGTCCCATGAAAACAACAGATCATTTTTTTGGAGTAATACACACTGGTGAACCAAAACTGAAACACTTCCTATCCTATCTCAATTTTCAAGGTACTGCAGAAATTTGTTGTCACCCTGGAAAACAAGGATCACCAGAAAAAGACAAGTTATACAAAACACGACAAAAAGAACTCGATATTCTTACAAGTGATACTTTTCTAAGTGCAATCAAAGAAAAGAACATCCAGCTGATGACATTTAAAGAGCTCTAAAAATACTCAAAATTTAAAAAGCTTCTAAAAACTTTACAAGCATGCGTATCGCAATGCCCTGTGAAAATCTCAGCCAAAATGGTTCTCTAAGAGTGTATCCATTTGCAAAAATTATGGGCCAAGACCATGATGTAACTGTACTAGGACCAATAGAAAAGAAAGGAATTTTCGCACCCATCAAAAATGATCTCACTATAAAATATAAACCTACAGAAAAGAAATTTTTCTTTCCCTTCTACATCAAAAATCAAAGAGATATCTACAAAGAGTTAAACAATGCAGATTTGATCCATGCATTCAAGGTCACCGCATGGAGTTATCTTCCAGCATTACTCAATAAGATAAAAACAAAAAAGAAGGTAGTATTAGATATTGATGACTGGGAAAGCCAATACATTGTAGACAATTATCTCTCTCCAAATCCCATAAAAATCGCACAGTTCACTTTCGTAGATGCATACACCCCAGAATCTTACTTCGTCAAAAAAATACTCGAAATGCAAATAAAAAAAGCAGACGCCGTAATAACCAGTTCAAAAACTTTACAAAAAATGTTTGGTGGAACATGGATTCCTACAGGACCAGATACAGATTATTTCAACCCAGAAAATTTTTCCGCAAAAAAGATACGACAAGAATTCCATTTAGAAAATAAAACCATTATTCTGTTCATGGGCACACCAAAGAAACACAAAGGTGTAGGAGAACTCATACAAGCAGTAAAAGAACTCCAACAAGAGAATGAATCTTTGCACTTATTAATAGTAGGCGCAGACAAAGAAAATCCTTATGTACAAACCTTACAAGAAGAAAAAGGAATGACTCTTGTAGGATACAGAGATAACAAAGAAATGCCATACTTCCTTGCAGCAGCAGATATTGTATGCATACCCCATAGAAATGAAAAAGCAGCAAATGCACAACTCCCCATAAAAATATTTGAGCCTATGGCAATGGAAAAACCAGTCATTACAACAAATACAACAGACATGAAAGAAATTTTTCAAGACTGTGGTTTAGTCATTGAACCAAATTCCATAGAAGCACTAAAAGAAGCAATACAAACCTACCTTAATGACAAAGAACTACGAAAAAAACACGGGAAGAAAGCACGTATTGAATGTATAGAAAAATATTCCTGGAAAATCATGAAAAAGAAAACACAAGAAGTATATGATTCTCTCTAGTCTGAAAATCTTTCAGAAAAAAGGCAAAAGCATTCTTAAAGAGAAAAAAGTCAAAAAGAATATGCTTCAAGAAGAAAAAGAAAGAATACAAAAGGAAACGGAAAACAAATTTAAAAGCTACCTTGACCAACAAAAGATTCCCTACTGGTACATTCAACAAGACATAGAGACATTTTCCCCAGCTCTAAAAACATACAATGTACAAAGACCAGACTTCTTCATTCTTCTTCCGCATTTTGGGTTTATACTTATAGATGTAGAACACAGGGAACCATTAGAAAAATATAAAAAATTTTGTATAGACAACAAAGAAGCAACAAAATATGACAACTTACAGAAGTTATTTAATATGCAAGTATGGTACGCTTTTTCAAATGAGAAGATTCACTATACAACATGGTATTTCATGCCCGTTGCAAAAGCATTAGAATTACGAGAGAAGTACCTTGTAAAAGAAAAACAATATATTTCAGTACCTATGGAAAGTTTTATACAATTATCTTGCAATGAAAAAATTACAAAACTTTTTCAAAATGAAAATACTTCTCAGTTCTAAGAATAATTTTAACAAAAATATCTATTCTTATGAAAAGCGCCCACAAACTATATAAAGCCTGAAAAATTTCAATCCAGCACTATGAAGCGAAGTTCACGAAGGTGGAAGAAAAAAGGCCAGATGAGATGGAAATGGCAACGCAAACGTATGCGAAAAGAAAAAGCAAAACGTGCGCAAAGGAAATAAATCCCCTTCCTAACAAAAGCTTTAAATAGACCCTCTTAATAAAAGAAGGGAGAAGTAAA
>JAHFJQ010000009.1 GCA_023245755.1 archaeon
ATATACCAGAGATTTTTTTCATCTGTTGTCCAGCCTTTTGTATCAAATTGGCTGAGATCTATAGGATTGGTATAGGAGCGTAAGGTTTTCTTTCTTGTAGAATTTTGAATATATTCGTGGAAATACGACATCACTAGTTCACGAATACTTTTGTAGATGGGTTCACGGTATCTGAGCACTGCATGGTTTGTTTTGGAGATTGCACCCCAGTGTCCATGTTGTTTGAAGACTGCAATCACATGGTCTTCATCGCCTTCTTTTGATGTTAAGTCTACTATGAGTGGAGGGTAGCCATGAAACCTTAGGATTGCTGCTGCGAGGCATGCTGCTTCGATGCAATGTGCTCGATTTTGTATGAGTACTTGCCTTGGAGAAATAAAGGTATCCCCTGTTGGTTCAAAATTAATGGGGATTGTATCGATAAAATTCTGTACTTTTCTGGGTGTGTTTAAGGTTTTGAAGAGCTTGATTTCTTCAGGGTTAAAGCCATACATCTTTTTTTGAATGGAGTAGAATATTTAATAGTTTTTCTATTTTAGAAATCAGCAGAATACTTTAAATGGACCGTAGCATCTTGTGTTCCTTTGTTTATTAGAAGCAAGCATCCATCGCCTTCAATTAAACAATCACCCTTATTATTCAAAATATTTTGAAAATAACAGGAGTTATAATAGTAGGAGGTTTTGTTTATATTTTCTGCATCTTCTGGACCAGATGTAAAAACAAGATCAATAGCTGATGATGAGGATATATCATAAGTGATGGTTAAGTCTGAATCTTCACTCCAACATCGAGTTGAGTATTCTCCAGATTTTATGAGAAAGGTTATGTCTTCATCTGGTAAGCTTCTTATGTAAATAAATCCAATGATAATAATTAATAGAATAATCCACCAGTATTTTTGTTCAAAGCTTTTTTCTTTGTCCACAGATTTTTGTGTTGAACTATAGATTTAAATCTTTTGGTTGTGTTCTGCAGCTAGAAATTCTTTAATATGGCTTTCAATATCTGATCTGTCACTCAAAGGATTTGTTCTTCTTGCCTGTTCTTCACAGAAAGCTAAACCTAAGAGATGTGCTGCAATAGTTTCTGTCATTTCTTCTCCTATTGCTATTTTTGCCTTCTGTGGATCTGTATTATCAAAACAGTTGCTTTCTCCTCTATACGTTGCTGCATAGTGAGAAATAGGTGCATGAGCTTCTGCAAGCTTTGCAAATTCCAATATATATTCTAATCCCTCGACTTCTTTTCCTGAAGGAAGTACTAGTTTGTAATTGGGAATGTATAATGCTGGAGCAATGATACTATGGCCATACTCATGGACAAAACCCTGTGCTAGGATGATTCTTCTTGTCATTGTAGAAATATTTTTTGGAAGCCTATAGAGCCATATGTCTGCAGAAGGAATCCCTGTATTTCTCCAAGTCTGATAATCAATATAGGAAGGTACTAAGGCAGTTGGAGAAAGTGCTTGCTTAACTTCTTGTGTTTCTTGAGGTTTTTCAGCTGTTGAATCTCTACGAAACCACGTTGTTGGTTTACCCACTACTTTTTTAAGAATAGACCTTTTCCTTGCAGTTAGAGGGAATAATTGTATAAGAAGGGAAAGATCATCCTCAGTTAGTTCTATGTATTCTTTTTGCTCGATAGTGTAAGGAAAAATTAGACCTTCTTTGGCTTGTCGAAATTCTATACCAGAGGATTCATACCAGTCTATAGTTTCACCCATATCTAAGCCCGAAAGATCTTCATTTGCCATAGATTTGGAAGTATATTACTGCTATTTAAAGGTAGTGGCATCTACCACAATGCTTTTTAATAGGGAGAATACATTTTTGCCATGGGAATCCACCCTTCTCTCAGGAATCGTGTTTTACTTCAAAAGATTGTTCGTTCTTATAAGACTCGTATTGAAGAACTAGAACAAAAACATCATCCTGTTGCTCAAAGCAATTTTGTAGACATAACTCGAAATCTTATACAACTCCTTCTTCATCTTGAGGGAACAGATTACTTGCCTTTAGATATCCTTAGCTTTTTTCGTACACAAATGGTATTAGACCTTTATTTAGGCCTTGCTCAAAGAAGCCCTTCTTTTTTGGATAGAGAGATGCATACCCAAGGAGGGTATTTTCCTGATAGGGGTTTAAGTGGTGAAGGCTATGTAGATTATGCTCTTTATCATTTAGAGTAGATTAGAAAAGATTACTGGTTTGGGGGATAAGCTATTAGGATATTATTTAGAAGTAATTTCAGAATGTTCTCAAGAAAAATAAATCAATTATCTCTTCAGTTAAAGATAAGCTGATTGATACCACATTCTTACAGGCAGAACAGTAATGAAGGGGTCTCTTTCAAATGCTCTTTGAGCTTCTAGAGGAGTAAGAAGCTCGTGTCGGCTGTAGGTTCCACATTCTTCTCTTGCAATAGGAAGTAACTCTCCTCTACATACTCTTAAGTATGTCCCTGGACCCTGTGTATCCTGGTTAAAACCTTCGTCAATTCCATGAGTTATATCTGATGTTGGGCAAAGTTCATCTAATGTTAAGATTGGTAAAAGAGTCATCATTTCTAGAATTTATACTGTTTTTATAAATCTTTCTAGCCGGAGTATTTTCTAAAAGAAAATAATTAAAAAAAGAATTAAAAGAAGTCGATTCCAAGACTGTTAGACATTTGTTTTGAATTGTCTTTTTTCTTAGAACCTTTTCCCATAACGTATGGTGAGTTTACTCCAGTAATAATTGTCATGACACGAAGTTTTCCTTTCATATCACCGGAAATACGAGCTCCCCAGATAACGTTTGCATCTTCATCTAAAGCTTGCGTGATAAAGTCTCCTACTCGGTTTACTTCATCAAGAGTGAGATCATCTCCACCAGCAACGTGAATAAGTGCACCTGTTGCTCCTTCATAGCTGACTTCAAGCAATGGATTTGATAAAGCCCTTTTTACTGCTTCTTCTACTCTATTTTGAGAGTCAGATTCTCCAATACCAATAACAGAGACGTCACCGTTAGACATGATTGCTTTTACATCTGCATAGTCTAAGTTTACTAAGGATGGAACTGCAATAATTTCTACGATACCTTTGATCATGGTAGAGATTAATTCGTTTGCTACAGCGAATGCTTGTTGAATCGGTAAGTTTCCCGCAATTTTGACCAGTCTGTTGTTATCAATAACAATAACGGTATCACAGATGTCTCTGAGTTGTTGTAGACCGTATTCTGCTTTCTCTACTCTTGCTCTTTCAATTTCGAAGGGCATGGTTACTGTTCCAATAACAATTGCTTTTTCTTCTTTTGCAAGTTGTGCGACAACTGGAGCAGAACCTGTTCCTGTTCCTCCACCCATACCTGCAGTGATGAAAACCATATCGGTTCCACGAAGAACTTCTTTTAATTCTCCTAATTGCTCTTTTGCAGCTTCTCTTCCTTTATCTGGAAATCCACCACATCCAAGTCCTCGAGTTAAATCTCTTCCTACAAGAATTTTTTTATCAGCTTCTACAAGATCTAAGTGCTGTTTATCTGTGTTGATTGCGATGATTTCTGCTCCTTGAATTCCTTTCTTAAAGAGCCAGTTTGTAGCGTTTGTACCTCCGCCACCACATCCTATAACCTTAATATTTGCCTGCCCTATTTCTACTTGATGAGCGGGTGTTTCAACATTTTTTAATGCGTTTTCAATTAAAGAACCAAATACGTTCATTTTCTTTCCTCCTTTGGATAATTCTACAAGCAGTTGCTCCACTCATTTATAAGGATTATTATACTCTTGGAGCCATTCTCAAAAATTGATGTTGTAAAATGAAAGATTGAATTTAGAAAACTACATAGCGACATATGGTCCTATAGAATTTTCTTCATCAGCCTCTTCTTTTTCCATGTGTTCTAGGTTCTCAACAAACCGTAAAAACTTTTTACGCATGTTTGTTTATAAAGAAAAAGTCTTTTTAAAGATATGTATAGTTGTACTTATAGGTTGATAGTGAAAATGAGCCTTTTCTTATGGAGTACTTCTTGTTGTTTTGCCTTTTCTTCTTTGTCGTAATGGCTTTCCATGGTGATATGAAGGAAAGAGTATATAAGTTGAACATTTTTTCAAAAAAACATGGCTGATTTTGTTTTGGAATGTTTAGACTTATTAGAAATTCCACAAAGAAGAAGAGCATTATTAGAAGTGAGAGTACGTAGAATTCTTCATGAAGAAGAGATAGTAGATCCTTCTCTTATTTATCAAACGATTATTAAAGAACTAGAAAGAGTTGAACATATTCCTTATGCAGAAAAATTTGCAATACGTTTAGATGGGAGAAAGAGAGAAAGTGAACAACTCTTTCATGAAGTTGTTCCTGCTTCAGTAGAAAGTTCTTCTTTTCCTGGGACTAAAGAACCTTTTTTTGAAGTAGATAGAGGGTTATTTCAACAATTTCAAAGATTACTCCCTAACGTGGAAGAAGAAATGCTTGTTGGTGTTCCTCTTGAAGAGCGGGGCGTTATACAAAGAAGACTAGGAATCCTTGAAGCAAGGTTACAAGAAGAAAAATTATTTTTACCTCCTGAAAGACCAGTTAGGGAAGCTGTTTTTATGGAGAATGATACTCTCGTTGTTTCTTTGGGGAGGAGAACTAGAGGCTATGACTCCTTAGAGTTTTATAGAAAATATTATCCTGATGTTGTGAGAGGGGAGCTTGCAAAGAGAGATAATGCCCTTTATGCAAGGCTTATTCGACAAGGATATATTCATCTTATTCCCTTGTTAGATTATGGTGATCCCATGACTCTTTATCATGCAAAGTATGAAGGTATGAGTCCTGGAGATCTTGCAAAAGCAGACAATGCTTTGTATGCACGAATTCGAAGGGAAGGGTTGCTTTTACAACTTCCTCGAAAAAAAAGGGTTGGGAGAAAAATATATTCTATTCCTCAAAAAGAAGGTTGTTCCTAAAATTATTTTCTTCTAAACACATATCTTCCGGCTCTTTGATAGACTATTTCTGCAGAGAATGGGTCGCCTTGATTAAACAGGGTCATATATACTCCGTTAAAAATGTCCCCAACAAACATTGCTGCTTTTCTATTTGAAGAGTTGTCTATACTTCCCTCAAGTATATGCGTTCGGTCACATTCTCTTGCTTCTTCTACAAGCCGTGCAAGTGCAGAGTCTTCTGTTTTGAAAGCTGCAATTTCTAAAAGGGAAAAAGTACAGCTTTGGGGAAAATTTTCTCTTTTGACTATAGCAGGAAATGCTCTTACGAGATCTCTATTCTTGCCTGAATATTGTAAAAAACCATATGCTTTTCCTACTGTCATTACGTTCCTAGTTCATTAAGAAAAAAAAATTATTTTGTATCTACTTCAACAGCAGATCTTCCAGGTAACTTAGGGTTTGCAGAGAGCAAAGCTTTTCGTGCACTTGGAATTCCTTCTTTGTTACAATAGACACAGAAAATAGGCGTACCTACTTTGAGTTGTGCTGCAAGGCCCATAGCTCGGCCAAAAGAACGCTGCATACCAGTCTGCATACGGTCAGCTCCAGCACCGGTAATCATCTTGTTTTCTCTTAAGACGTGGTGAGGATAAGAGCGCACTTGCATATGATAGTCTTTTCCTAAGGCTTTTGTTAATCTTCGTACTACAGAGGTTCTTGCAGATTCAAGAGCATTGTGTCTTACTTGAATTCTTTCTTTAGAAACTAAATAGACTTTATGAGGAAAGGTTCTTTTGTTATCCCCAAAATTAAACTTGACTAATTTATTTGTAGGGACTGCTTTGATGTAACCTTTTACTTTGAAACGTGATTTTCTTGTGTATGCTCTTTTTACCTTTCTATAACATTTAAATTTTCGTTCTCCCATTTTACATCACCTTTACTTTTTGTCCTAAACTTTGACCTGGAAGACTTCTTTCAAAAATTGCACGAATGCAGCCTTTGTTGCCATGAGCTGCTCGGATTTCTCCAGAAATTTCTTTTCCTGTCTGTGTTGTGAATATGACTTTTTTGCCTACGTATTTTGCTGCTTTCTCACGAGAATCAACACTAGTCATACTAATAATTATGTGTTTGGTATTTTGATGTGCCTTTGCACGTCTAAAATTATTGATTATGCCTTCCATAGTATTTCTATATCCTCACCTATAATATTCTTTAAAGACTCTAAAGTTGTTGATTTTAAAATCCTGTCATGAGGCATTTTTATGCTCTTTATATACTTTTCGTACTCACTAGGATCACTTTTTTTGAGATTTTGAAGGCTTCCATCTTTTTCAATGGTTGCAATCCAGACCTCTTCTCGTTTATTTGTATCCTTTATGATGAAGGCAACTTCCTTGAGGAAAGTTACTTCTCCAAGTTTATCTCCATATCTTAGCGTAAGTTTTGCTTTACTCACTTCGATAGCTTGTTTTCTATCAAGCATGTCTAAAAGTAAGCGGATATATTCCCTGGCATCTCTACGTACTTTGTTAATTTCTTGTTTGCTGAGTTTCTTTGCATCAAAGTCTTTTTTTGCCTTGATAATATCTTCCAGTACTTTATGGTACTTCATAGGAACTTTTTCGCCTTCACAGACGTGCTTTGCAAAGAGTTCGGGAAGTTTTTGTACGGAGATATTCTTTACTCCAAGATCCATGAGAAGATCCCTTGTTAAATTTAAGGATGTGGTATGAATTTCCACAATGGTTTCTTTTTCATTTCTTTCTTCAATTTCACTGAATAACTTCTTAATCCTTTCTAGATAATCTTTACAATCAGCAAGGAGTTTATCAATTTCTTTTCCAGAAATTTCTTTGAGTTCTCCGTGTTCAATATCCTTGAACGTTTTTCTAATTTTTTCTAAGATGTCTACATATTTTTTCTCGAGAAGTTTTTCTTTCTTGACATAGATTTCTTCCATTAATTTTACTGCTTCTTTAGGAGTAGGAGGAGGAATTCCGTATAACATCAGTGCAGCTTGTGTTGGATTCATGACTGCGTAGAATAAATCTTCTCCGACAACAGAGAGAAGTTTTTGTTTTGTACGATCAATAAGCTTGTCCCCTACTTCCATGTTCATATCAATTGCTTCTGGTGAAGGTTTGATTCTTCCCATTTGGAGGAGCAATTTCCAGGGCATGAAAACTCCACGGTCGTATAAAGGAACGCCATCTCTAAGCATAGTAAAAATAACTGGGTTTGCATCCTTGACATTTTCCCAGAAGTCGGTTAAAATATAGGTTTGAATATGAAACTGTGCACGAACACCAGTGATTTGAGAAGCATCATAGCCCATGTTGATGATGATTGCACGTAGCTTATCACGAAGTTCAAAACGAGACATTTTTTTTACGTCGGTGTCATCAATGACAATAGCAACATCAATATCATTTGGTGCTGCATCACCTCTAAATAAAGACCCTACTGCAATGTAACTGACTACATAGCGTTCGAATTTCTTTACTGCCATATTCTTGTGCAGTTCCGCAACCTTTAGTGCAGAAAGGAGTCCTCGATCGTAGAATACTCCTGAGGTTGCAACCATTTGGATAATGTCGTATTTTGCATCAAAACATGCTTCTTTTAACTCAGAAATGAGCATCACTTGAGGTTTGAAATCCGCATTGATGTCTTTTGCAATCTTTGTTGTCTCATCGGTGCTTTTTACTATAAGATCCCCTTTTGCAAGGCCCTCTGCCTTTGCATCATCGATGAGAATAAAAATGTGAATTTCATTGGGATTTGGCACTTCTTTTTGTACTGGCATTCCAGGCACTTGAGGTTGTGGTGCTAGGGGCGGAAGAAGGGACATACCTGTAATATCCGGGCGAATTGCAAGGCATTTCTCCTTAAACTTGTCTAAGTCCTTTTGAACCTTGTTCATGCGTTCTTGCATGTCTGGTGTGAGTTTAGGAAGCTCTAAACCTGGCTTAATCTGTGCGGGATCGATATGGTCTTTCTTTTCTTCAGAAGAGTTATTTTTTGTCATAGGACTCAGGTACTTAGTTCGAATGTAGGTTTATAAACGTTTTGGTAAACTCTTTTAATCAGAGGGTCATTTCTTGGGCCTTATGGATGAATCTCATTTTAAAGGTCTTATTGAGATCATTAACGATATTGCTGCAAACCATCCCCGGGCAGTGGATAAGGATACAGATATTGATAGAGAATTAGACTGTTTTCCAGGCTATATCTATGAATATGCTTCTTTGCGATTAGGAGTTGTGTTTCCTGATTCTTATGGAAGTTATTGTTTAGTAGATGTTGTCTATAATAATCACCGTGTTTTTCGTGCTGGTTTTCTTCATGAAATTAATGAAGACTTAGAACCGGGAGAAGAAGAGGAAGAACTTCAACGACTAGATCTTGAATATTATCACCCTGGAGAATGGGAAAATAAGTTAAAAGGAATTCTTGAAGAAACGTATAGATTTATTTCTACTCCAAAAGGAGAAGGGTTTCAATTATCTTTATTTTAAAAAAGAAAAATGACTTATCGAGAAGCATCTGCTTGACGTTCTAATTCTAGTTTCTTTCCTAAAGCAGTACTTGTTTGATCCATGTTGTATGCTTTGATAATTTCTTCAGAAAGAGCTTCTTCAATAGCTTTTTTCTTTCCAAATGATGCAGCATATGCACCTTGAACCATGAGTCGTAATGCGTAATCTACTCTTCGTTGTGGAGCACACTCTACAGCTTTAGGATAACGTGCTCCTCCATACTCAATGGTTGTAATTTCTTCTCTAGGAGCTGCATTTTCTAATGCTTTTACGAAAACTTCAATAGGATTTTTATTTGTTTTCTTCTCTACAATGGAAAATGTTTTCTCTGCAATTGCATATGCAGTTGTTCCTTTTCCTCCACAGTGACCAGAAGTGATCTTATGTTTTTTTCCTTTGTGGCCTGGGATCATTATTTTATTAATGAATCTTTCTACAACATTATTTTTTGTTTTCCAGAATTGTGTCCCTACATTTCTTCCACCAGTTCTTGGAATCATGATTGGGCGAATATTGATGTAGTCTTGTAGGCCTGGGTCAACTACACGAATAGCTGAAGTGTCCCATCTGTTGAATAGTTTTATGTCGCTCATCTTCGTCCTTTCTCAATTTTTCCACGGATAAGTGCGTTTAGGGATTGATCATTTACTTTGATAACTTGCCATCGAACACAAGGAATATCTCCTTTTGCACGACCCATTTTCCCACCAATACATTCAATAATAATCTCATCATGCTCATCAACCATTTTGATTGCGTTCATTCCTGGAACGAAAGCAGTAACTTTTTTTCCATTCTTGATTAATTGGCATCGAACAGCCTTTCTCATTGCAGAGTTAGGTTGCTTTGCTTCAAGTTGAATTTTTTCTAGAACAATAGCTTTTGCTTGGGAGCTTCCCTTAAGAGGATCAGATTTTACCTTTAAATTAAATAATCTTCGTTTAAAATCTTTATTTAGGAGATTGCTTGTTTTTCTTCTTCTTTTTAGCTTTGTACCAGCATTTAATCCATTACTTTTCTTACCCATGTGCGAGTTAGAGAAATTTGAGACTTTTTAAAGGTTTCTGTTCATTTTATGCTTGATCTCTTTGCCTCTCCTTTGTTAAATAAAAAGATTTTTATAAGTGGAATTAAAAACAGATTCTATGCGATTTTATCCTCTTGCTTTGCTATTTTCTTGTACTGGTCAGGATACAGTAGAAAGAAACCCTTCTGTTGAGCTCACAAGCTCACCATGTATTTTATATCGTGGAGGAGACTTTGGAACTGCTCGCTCCCTTCTTCTTGCAATAAATACAGACCAAGATCCATCCTATGAAGAAGCTTTTCTGATTACAGGATATCATGGTGCAAATCTTGCATATTTAGATTCTTCTCCTTTAGTTCAAGCTGCAACTGTTCATTATGTTGAAGCAGATTTAGCTCCAGAACGAAATTATTTTACTCCTTTTTCTCAAACAAGAGTTTTTTCTGTAGAAGAAAAAGAACATTTAGAATATATGTGCACTACTTTTTCGTTTTAGACTACTTTTACTTCTACTTTAAAATATTTACTAATAATACCTTGGATTCTTTTAAAATTTGTTTTTTCTCTTCCAAAGATCTTTCCTTTTTCTTGTGCATCTTTTCCGATAATAAGAAGAACACCATCTCTAAATTCGGTCTTAGGTTTTAAGGGATAGAGTAAATTTGTTGCAAACTTTTCAATGTCTTCGTTAAACTCAATAACTTTAATTCTTTTTTTTGTAATACCCATGAGTCTGTGAATTTTTTCTCCACCCTTTTCTATGGCTTTACGAAGTTCTTTTGGATGGACGACAAATACAAGAATATCACCTTCATTAAAACAATCTTTTACTTTGGCTCCTGTTGCTTTTTCAAACACATTAATGAGCCCAATACTTTGCATATCGTACTGAATCATTTTAAAAAGATAAAACGGAAACAGAAAACTGTTTCTTTGAAAGAGCTCCCACTTCACTTCCTTTAATTTCAAGCTCAACTACATTGAGACTTCCTAATTTCTTGTAATGAAGGATCTTTTCTCTTTCAAGACTATTACAATCTTGTGCAAGGAAAACGGTTTTTGCTTTGCCTAATTTGACGTTCTTTAGTGTCTCATTGAGACCAAAAGTACATTTCTCTTCTTTCAATGCTTTTTTTAGTTGCTCCACACTCATTTTTTGCTCTCCTTAGCCAGCTTTGTTATCAAGCTTGGTAAACCAGTTCCTAATGGAATAGGTTGGTTAATCATAACGTTTTCTACAACAGAGTTGAGCATATCTACTTCACCAATGAGACTTGCGTTAATAAGATGTCTAATTGGAGTTTCGAAAGAAGCTCTTGCAAGGACAGATTCTTTTTCTTCTGTAATACCACTTCTTGTGATACCCTTGATTTCTCCTTTTGAAGTCATAAGGTCTGAAATAAACATAATGTGACGAATATCAATATCAAGACCTTGCTCTTGGATAACTTTGGAAGCTTCTGCAATAATAGTTTGTCGTGCAGCTTCAATACCCAAGTTCTTTGCTACTTCAAAAATATTGTTTGTGATTGTTCTCGTAAAGTCTACTTCTTCAATCTTAAATACGTCTTTAAGATTAGAACCAGAAGCAAGAAGCATAATTTCGTTGTTTTCCATCTTTGGAATAACTTCTTGGATGCCTTCAATACCATTTACTTTTACTTCTTTGATTCTTTCCTTTAATGTGTACAAAGCCGGAAGACCACCATCTTTACTTTTTGGTGTTGCAGTGTATCTGCCGTCTTTTTCTGTAAGATCAATAGTTTTTAATGCATCTTTAATTGCTTTTATTGCAGAATCCTCTGGAATACCTAATTCTTTCATACGTTTTTTATTTAAGACATATTCTACGTGTAATTTTAAGAGGTTAATAGAAATTTCACTGAGAACTTCATGTACACGGATTTCTTTAATCTGTGCAATGATTTTTTCTAAGGATTTTTCATCTTTGTTAAAGGGTTTTTTCAAATAAATAATCATTAAAGGTGTACTTGGTTCTTTTCGTGCATCAAAGATTTCGATAAGACGTGGAAGGCCCAGAGTAACGTTTACCTCTGCAACTCCTGCAAAGTGGAATGTTCTCAGAGTCATCTGTGTACCTGGTTCTCCAAAAGATTCTGCAGTGACAATACCAATTGCTTCTCCAGCCTGAATCTTTGCATATTTGTATTTTTCTTCTAATTTTGCAAATACTGCTTCAGCTTGGGCTTTTGTTAGCTTTACTTCTTTTGCTTCTCGCTTTACTTCTTCAATTAGCGGTACTGGAATTCTTCCTTCGTATTGTTTTGCAATTTCGTCTATCATTTTGTTTTTCTACTCACTTCGTCAATAATCTTTTTTATGTCAATGGTTCCATTTTCACTTCTGGAAACATCAATATGATCATCACCATATGCGAATTGAACAATGGATTTGTTTGCATCTCGTACTGTTCCATCGTATTCTACTTTCAAATCTTGTAATGCGTTTGCAAGTCTTCTATAGAGATATCCTGATTTTGGTGTTCTCAAAGCCGTATCCATCAGAGAGTCTCGTCCAGTCATTGCGTGGAAGAAAAACTCTACAGGGTTAAGGCCATTTTTATAGCTATGACGGACAAATCCTTTTGCTTCTGGACTTTTATCATGTTCTCTAAAGAGAGAGAGTGTTCTATTTTTGTATCCTCTTTCAATACGTTTTCCACGCAGAGCTTGCTGTCCTACTAAGACAGATGTTTGTGCAAGGTTTAGGATGTTTCCTTTTCCAGCTTTTGACATAATGATTGCGTTGTTTGTATCCGAAACCGTTTTACTAATCATTTTCCCAACCATATTCCTTGTTTCGTTTAATTTTTGCATGACTAATAATTCTAATGTTTCTTCTACAGTTTTTCCTGAGAAATTTTTCAATCTTCCATGCTCGTATTGATCAATAGTGTCATTTACTGAGGTAATTGCTTCTGCAATAATATTTTTTGCTTTTTCTCTTACCTCTTCAGGAATATCTGCATCGGAAGTTGTAATAGTAAATCCTCTCTTCTGAAGATATGCAATTCCTAACTTGAATATTTTTCCAAAAATATCAACACATTCTGCTTCGGAATAACTTCTGTTAATATCTCTGAGTAGTGTTCCGTTATCCTCACCAATAGTCTTAGGATCAATCTGACCGGTTTTTAGTTGTCCATTTTCTATAACCACTTTATCATAGACAAAGTTAAAGTCAGAAGGAAGAACTGCTGAGAATACTTCTTTTCCGGTTACTTTTTTCTTTAATGCATTTAATTTTTTAGAATCTTCAAGACCAATAGAAACTAAAAGTTCTATAGCTTCTTCTCTAGACATTTCCATTCTATCATCAGTAAGTAAGTAGTTTCCTGTAACCGCATCCTCAATACACCCAATAACGTTTAGACCATGTTTTGGGCTCATGATTTGTGTTTCTACTTCCATAAGGATTTCTGCTTCAGCACGAGCCTCTTCTGTTTGAGGTATGTGTAGGTTCATCTCATCCCCATCGAAATCTGCGTTGTAAGGATTACATACGGAAGGATTCAAACGGAAAGATTTTCCGGGAAGAACTCTGATTTTATGACACATTATGGACATTCTGTGAAGAGAAGGCTGTCTGTTAAAGATAGAAATATCTCCATCTACCAAATGCCTTTCTACAATTTGTCCAGGACAAAGCTCTGTAAGAATGACTTCTTGCGTTTCTGCAGTAATTTTCTTTTTCTTTAGTCCATCGAGAACATAATTTGCTCCAGGATAGTTTTTAGGGCCATTTTTAATGAAAGTCTTTAACCATTCAATATTCCATTCGGTTACTCGCTCTGGAACAGTTAATTCCATCGCAATAAGGGTTGGAACCCCAACTTCGTTTAATTCTATCTTTGGATCTGGAGAGATTACTGTACGAGCAGCATAGTTTACTCTTTTTCCTGCAAGGTTGTGTCTGAAACGGCCTTCTTTACTTTTGATCCTTTCTGTAATTGTTTTCAAAGGCTGTCCAGATCTATGACGAGCAGGAGGAACCTGAGCAATATCATTGTTAAAGAATGTGGTAATGTGGTACTGTAATAAGTCCCAAAGGTCTTCTACAATGATTTCTGGTGCTCCAGCATTAATATTTTCAAATAATCTCTGGTTGATACGAACAATATCACTTAATTTGTGTGTTAAGTCGTCTTCAGCACGTTCACCAGTTTCAAGAGTAATAGATGGTCTCATTGTTACCGGAGGAATTGGGAAAACACCCATAACCATCCATTCTGGTCTTGCATATCTAGGATCAACACCAATTAAGAGACAATCTTGGTCAGTAATTTTTTCAAAGCGCTCTAGAATTTCAATAGGAGTTATTCTTTTCGTATCTTCCATAAAGGTACTAGGCTTTTCAAATTTTGCAGGAGTTAGTTTTGCTTTACAATGAGGACATTTTTTGACATTCTTTGCACCAGCACGAGCAAGCTTACTTATTTTAGGAATAAGATCTTCTTTTCCGATGGATTTTAACTTATCAATTTTAGATTGATATTTGAGAATATTTTCATCATCAAGAAGAATTCTACTACATTCCTTACACGTTGTTTGTAAGAAAGTGTAAATAGCTTTAATGTAACTAATGTGAAGCACTGGACGACCAAGTTCAATGTACCCAAAGTGACCAGGACACTCCTTTAATTTCCCATTACAGGTTCTACAACGTAGACCTGGATCAATAACCCCAAGACGAGTATCCATTAATCCACCTTCTACGGGATATCCTTCTTTATCATAAAGCTCGGGAGTAACCATTTTCACATGAGCCATTTTCTTAATTTGTTGAGGAGACAACAAACTGAAACTTATACTGCCAACTTTTTTGAAGATCATTTCCATTTTAGTACTTGTTCTTTAGGTTTATTTTAGGATAAATAATTAATGATTTTAATTCATCCAGTAAGAGTTTGAATGCGTAACTCATTTCTATGGAGTTTACTTCTGCATTTGCGCCACACTTTGGACATGTTGCTCGTTTTTTGAGCCAGTCAAATATTGCAACCATTCCACACGTCTCACAGATGTGAAGAATAGTTTTATCTGAATCGAATCTTTCTTTTAAGAGTAAGGATGCTCCGTGAGCTACAAGACAGTCTTTCTCCATCTCTCCTAATCTTAATCCTCCACCAGCACTTCTTCCTTCAATAGGCTGCCTGGTTAGAAGCTGGATTTTTCCTGAAGCACGAGCGTGCATTTTGTTTGCAACCATGTGCTTGAGTTTTAAGTAATACATATTTCCAACGTAAATATTTGCTTTAAATTCTTCTCCAGTGATTCCATTGTACATTCTCTCGGTCCCATTTTCTCTGAAACCAGATTCGAGAAGTTCTCTTCTTAATTCCTTTTCAGATTCAGCAGAGAAGGTTGTTCCATCAATAAGTCTCCCACTGAGAGCTCCAACTTTTCCACCAATAACTTCAATTAAGTGAGAAATGGTCATACGAGAAGGAATAGAGTGCGGAGAGAAGATAATGTCTGGCACAATTCCAGATGCTGTAAAAGGCATGTCTGCTTGCGGAACAATTCTTCCAATAACCCCTTTTTGCCCGTAACGAGAA
>JAHFJQ010000066.1 GCA_023245755.1 archaeon
TCTTGAATTCGTCGTTTAGTTTCCTCAGAAAGTTCAAGATCATCTTCTATTAAATCCCAAATAACTTCTTCATAGCTTTCTTTATCATACATTTTTCTATTTTTGAGTTTATCTAAAAGCTCTTCACTAACCTGTATTGTTGTTACCATAGTAACTATATAAGTAGCTATAGTATATAAAGTTTTCGAAAAGAAATAAATTTATATACCTCATAACTATAAAGAATCATAATGAAGATCATCTACCTAGCTATTCTCATTATCCTTCTAGCAGGAGTAGTTACTGCAGAGTGCACTGATACAGATGGTGGGAAAAACAAGTATGAATCAGGTTCTGTTACTGATGTGCAAGGATCCTACTCTGATAGCTGTAGTGACCAAGACATCAAAGAATATTTTTGTAGTGTAGAAGGTGTTGCCTCATACACAGTTTTACCTTGTGTAAATGGTTGCGAAGAAAATCAATGCTTGCTTGGAAATGACACACCAGTAGCTGCAGCACCAGAAGAAGAAAGTTCCTCAAACGTAAAACTATACTTCTATGGAGTTATCATCCTCATCATGCTAGGAATATATCTTTATCTTACAAAGTTTAGATCAAAAAAGAAACGCTATTAAAGAGAGCATCTTTCCTAAAATCAATGGAGATTTCTTCAATTCTCACAAACAAAAGTTTTCAAGAATGGATAAACCCTCGGTACAGAACAAAAAGCAAAGTAGAGGAACTAAAAAAGAAATTCCAAGGAAATAGTCCCTTTCCCCATGTTGAATTAGAAAATTTTTTCAATGAACAAAAGCTAGCGCTTGTACTCAAGGCTCTTATGAAAGAACAATTCTTAGAAAAAGAATCAGATTTATTCAAGTTCATGCAAACCGGAGACTTAAATGCTTCAGATATTCCTGAAATACAAGAGTTCAAAGATTTCCTTGCAAGTAAAGAATGTGTAGGCTTTGTAGAAGCAATAACAGAACTAAAACTCAAAACAAATAGTATTGACATCTTTGGATCGCTCTACCAAAATACAGACTTCCTTCTTCCCCATGATGACCAGCTGGAAGGCAGAAAGATTGCTTTTATGATCTATCTTTCAAACTTAGAAGCAAAAGACGGAGGAAAACTTATGTTCTATAAAACAAAAGGATCGATTCCTAGAGAAGAAGAAAAAGCAATTATACCTATATGGAATACCTTTGTATTCTTTAAAGTCTCAGAAAAATCTTTTCATGAAGTAGAAGAAGTCATTGCAAATAAACAAAGAATCGCAATAGGGGGTTGGTTCCATGGAGCATATGCTAAATCATTTGTACCTCAAGAAAGAAAGTATTGAAACGCTCCAACAAAATTGGAGAAAAGAACCAAAATTTGCCCATCTTATGCTCACAAAGATATTTTCTAAAGAAGCATACAAAGAAAAGGAAAAAGAAATAAAAAAACTCTTTTACAAAAGACAGTCGAGACCAGATGCATTTTCTTATGCAATAGCAAAAGCAGCAAGCATGCATATATTTGATCAAAAAGAACTGCATAACTTTCTATCAATAATCTTAGAAAGACCAGTACAAGGTATTCTAGGAGATGCATTCTATTACTCCTGGAAAGATTATACCGTTTTGAACCGGAAGACGCAAGAAAAAACAGGCATAGATATTATTTTCGATTTCACGCAAGAATGGCAAGAAGAATGGGGAGGGTCAATAGTGTACAAAAATGAAAAAGGAGCCTACCTAAAGCTGCTTCCTACACCAAACACACTCATCATCGTAGAGCGAAAGAACACGCAAAAATATATACAATACATAAACAACCTGTCAAAAGGAAAGAAAAGATATCTTCTCATAGGCACAGTAAAAACAAAAGCTTAAAAGAAACACAATCATCTAGATAGCAAAGATGGTGTCCCAATTACTCATAATTGTTACTGCACTTATTCTTGCATTTATTTGTTCACGCCTTGCAAAAAAAATAGGCCTTCCTAGAACTGTTGGAGAAATTACCGCAGGATTAATTCTCAGTATTGGAATCATCCACTCAGCAATTGCAACACCAGAAAGCCTAAGCATTCTCGAATTTCTTGCCAATTTAGGCGTCATTCTGCTCTTTTACTACATTGGTTTAGAAACAAACTTTAAAACATTTACAAAACAAGTAAAAAGTTCTATTCTTATTTCTATATGTAATACAACAATTCCCTTCCTTATAGGTTTTGTTCTCATGTATTTTCTTTTTGGCTTCAGCCCATTAATAAGCATCCTTATTGGAATCTGTCTTTCCGTAAGTGCACAAGCAGTATCTATTGATATCTTAGAAGAACTGGGCTTACTCAAATCAAAAATTGGAGCAAAGATTATAGGAATAGGCACGGTAGATGATATCGTAGAACTTATCCTTGTAAGTACCATTCTCTCCTTAGTCCACCTCTCCATTGAACAAATAAGCATTTTACAGCTCTTTCTAAACATCCTTATTTTCATTGCAGCAATCATCGGGCTAAGAATGTTTATTTTTCCTTCTATTCTTCATATGTTTAAAGAGAAAGAAAATTTTAGTAGTACACAGCGTTTGATGATTTCTCTTATACTTGTCTTTCTTATTGTAGTGATCTCCGAAACACTAAATCTTGGAACCCTCATTGGTGCCATTGTTGCAGGAGTTATTGTTCGTCAGACTATTTTTATAGACAAAAAAATTCCTTTCTGGGAAGAACATGATATTTCAAGATCCATTCACATTATTGCTTTTGGATTTCTTATCCCCCTCTTTTTTGTCTGGGTAGGAATGAATACCAATTTTGCAATATTGCTCAACGTCAAAGATATACTCCTTGTACTCATCTTAACAACAATTGCAACTGTTGGCACAGTAGGAGGAACAATACTTGCCGTAATGCTCAATAAAGGCACCTGGAGAGAAGGATCAATCCTTGGCTGGGGCCTAAACGCAAAAGGAGACACAGAATTAGTGATTGCGACACTGGCCTTACAAACAGGAATTATTCAACAAGAGCTCTTTAGTGTAATCGTTCTCATGTCTTTTATAACAACAATTATCTCCCCCATAATATTTAGAAAACTTCTTCAAAAAAAAGAAAAACTAATCACTGCTCACACGAGGAGCAAGAATAAAGCTTAATCGCAATTTATCCATAAGTTTGTATTCAGCTCGTAAAGGATAATCCGGACCAAATTCTAAACTCACGTCATCAGAAAGCTTACTCGCCTTAGAAATCTTACGAAGGTATTCAATAGAATATTTTGAGCTCAAGGCATCACCTTCTAAAGTAATAATCGTGCTCTCACTAGCAGGAAGCTCTACCATCGCATCTTTCAAATTAGACTCTGCCTTAAGAACAAACTTATCTGTAACACTATGTAAGGAAAGAGACTCAGAAATAATACTCATATCTTCAATAGCATCATCAAACTTTGCAGAAGAAAGAACAACCTTGGTTGCAAACTGTAAGCTAGGAATTTTCTGTTCTATTTCTTCAATAGTAATAAGAGGAATATTAAAGGTTCTTTTTCCATCTCCTTTCAAAAGAAGTTTTAACCTATTTTTATCATCATCAAGAGCAAGAGTAACGGTATCGGAAGGCTTCGCTCTTTTTAATACCTGTTTTAAATGATCTAAATTAATTGCAAGCTCTTGGGGTTTAGGAACAGAGTATTCCATAAAGGCAGAAGAAAGCAATTTAAAATCAACCATTGCAACATTTGCAGGGTCAATAGCAATAATTTCTATTTTATCCTTATCCACACGAATAGTTACTTCTGTAACAAGTTCAGAGATAATATTCATACTCTCTTTGAGAAGTCGCGGTTCAGCTAAAGTCAATTCCATAGGCAAAAAAATAGGCAGACCATTTTTATACTTTGTTATCCTTGAGAATAGCCATTAAGAAATAATCAAAAATATTCTATCCAAGATCATATATATCGCAGCGACAAGAATAAGACTGATCAGAACAAAGGCACTCACATGAAGATCTATATAATACGGTAAAAACTTCAACACTCCCAGACTAACAAGCAGAGGGAACACGCCTACAAGGAACAAGCAAAGACCAACAACCATATGTACAAGTCGTTGTCCTGAGTCCTTGTGACGTAAAGCTTCCCTAAGAAAAAAGATTCCTATAAGAACAAGAACAAATTCAAGGAAACTTCCAGAGAAGAGCTCTAGAGGAATACCATACTCTATATCAAATTGTGCAAGAAGAGCAAAAACACCAAAAAGAAGGAATAAAAATCCAATAAACGTTTGAAAAGCAAAAAAAGACTTTTGTTTAAGCACCTCTTCCTCCTCTTAGTATTTTCTCCAACGGTACGAGCATTTGACACACTCAAAAAATTGAGTTTCAGGTTCATCACTTGCTCTTGTTTGTTGTGACCAATAATAGGCTTCCTTATGTTCACATTTAGGGCACTCTAACTGAGTTTTTGGCATCCCTTTCTTAGATTTATCATCAACAATTTCAAGTTTTTTCACCGTTCGAACACTTTCTCGCATGAGAATATCTTCTTTTTCTACATGAGAATATCCACAAGCACAACCAAGGAGAGTCTTTTTTCCTTCTTCCTTGGGTGACATAATACTTCCACAATCCGGACAAAATAGCATTTCTTAGCCTCCTATAGACCCGTTAACTGGTTAAACCAGATCTTTATCCAGCCTATTTTAGGTAGTCTATATAAAGCTTTACCTAATACTTGGCTTTCCTCAACAGGACTTGGATCTGGAATATCGTTATTATCCCCTTTGATAAGATATGTACCATCCTCATTTATATAAGTAACTCTATGAATAATAGGATACGTATGACTACTTGATTGATACACCAAAACGTCTCCAACAGAAATAGTATCAGCTCCAACAAGAATCATTACATCTCCTTTATCAAAACCATTTGTAAAACGATAAGTATCAAACATTTCCTTCGTAATTCCCTCACTTTCATACCAAGCTCCATTTGCCTGCCACCAAGTATCAAAATCCATGCCTTCATGTTCCATACTTCCAGAAATAACAGCAACCAAAGGAAGAGAAGAACCCAAAACCAAAGCTAAAAGAGGATAGATCACAAACTTAACAAGAAGGAAAGCCAAAATAATATTAACAAACCAAGAGAGAAGGGAATCTTCCTTAAAGAGAAAATGATACGTTTTTTTTGCGTACTCTTTAAACTTAGACATAACAAAACTAAGAAAAAGAAACTTTAAATACCTTGTTATTTAACGACCTTATGAAACTGAGTCTTAAACTCTGTTTCTCTTTTCTTCAAGGCAGCAAGTGTTTCAAGAAGAATCTTTTTTGGATCTTTTTTAGAAGTCTCTATAAGAAGAGAAACATGTGCAGTTTGTGGATGTTTCAAATTATAACCAGAAACAGTAATATCATCATCATTCCAAAGTTCTTTAGTTATGAGGTTTGCAAGTGTATGTGTTTCACCAATCATTTCAAAATGCAATCTATGTTTCTCATTTTCTAAAACTTTGATTTCCATAGAGTTTAAAGTTCTGTACCCCTTTTTAAGCTTTTCTATAAACACAAAGTCACTCTTCTGGCTACATAATTTATTTAAAGTGCTCAAAGTCAAATTCGATAAATGGAACTTTCTGTGGTAGTGCCTGCCTTTAACGAAGAAAAAAGCTTAGAATCTTCCCTCCAGAGGATAATCGATTTTTTAGAAAAGAACCTAGAAAAGTACGAAATTATTGTAATAGATGACGGGAGCAAAGATAGTACCCCTGAAATTGCTCAGAAATTCAAAAGCAACAATGTTCG